>JBAYTT010000006.1:0-54770 GCA_041675485.1 Pelobacteraceae bacterium
CGACAAGCTTGACGTCGGGCAGTGGGCGATTGCCATCGGCAACCCCTTCGGTCTGGATCGTACCATGACGGTTGGCGTCATATCCGCTACCGGTCGCTCCAACATGGGTATTGAAACCTACGAGAACTTTATCCAGACCGATGCCTCTATCAACCCCGGCAATTCGGGGGGGCCGCTGCTTAATGTCTACGGAGAGGTGATCGGCATCAACACCGCCATTGTGGCCGCCGGGCAGGGGATCGGGTTTGCGATTCCGGTTAACATGGCCAAACCGATTTTTACCCAATTGATTCAGAAAGGGAACGTCAGCCGGGGGTATATCGGCGTCACGATCCAGCCGGTAACCGAAGAGCTGGCGCAATCATTCGGGCTGAAACAGGCCAAAGGCGCACTGGTCAACAATGTAATCAAAGGTGGACCGGCCGATAAGGCCGGCATCCGTCAGGGAGATGTCATCACCGGGGTGAACGGGAGCGAAGTCAAGGACCCGTCGCACCTCCAGCGGATGGTTGCCGAAGCGGGCGTCGGCACGGTTGCGAAAATCTCCATCTTCCGCGATGGCAAGCCGCTTGAACTGAGCATGACTCTGGCCAATGCCGATTCCGCGCCCAAACGCCAGAGCGAGCAGAGAGGCGACCTCCAGCAGGAGGGTGATGCAGATCTGCTCGGACTGATCGTCGAAAACTCCGGGCAGGGTGTGGTGGTCGTCGATTCGGTCCGCGGCGGGATAGCCGCTGAATCGGGCATCAAGCGCGGGGACGTGATCGTATCGATAAATCGTAAAAAGATTGCCACAACCGCGGAATATGCCCGCGTCATCCAGCAGGCTGCCAAGGCGGGAAACATTACCGTGCTGGTAAGGCGCGGCGATGCGAGCATCTACTTTGCATTACGCTTAAAATAATGCTATGGTGTCAACCCGTATGGATATTTTGCAGTGGGGCAATGCTTGTGCCTCTGTCGCAGAAACCGAAACCGTTGCCCAAAAAGGGTGTATGTACTACGCCCCTACCACACATGAGGGACATCATCCATGAACATGATAGATAATCCGGATCAGGCAAAACGGCTGGCCAGAGCCATTCTCTCCGACGTGGCCATGTACAACAAGGAAAAGGTCGAGAACGGCATCAAGAACGACAATATTTTTGACGTTCTTAAAGAGGAGCTTGAAGAGGGGCGTCAGCATTTCCTCTCACGGGTCTCCACCGATATCAATCCGGATCTGGTTTACGAGATTGCTGTTGTCGATGTCCTGATCAAGCGGGCGGGCAAAATCGAATCTTCCATCTGGTAACGAACGGCCATAGGTATTATTTCTGCAAGGCGTGCCTTCTTCGGTGCGCCTTTGCTGTTTATGAGGAACGATATGAATCATTATTCACTTACATTCTCCCCGGAAAACGAACCGACCAGGATTGATCTTTTTTTGAGCCGTGAATTGGGAGGCGAGTCCCGGGCTACGGTGCAGAGATTGATCGAAACCGGCAGCGTACTGGTAGATGGCAAAGAGGTGCGGACTTCGCTGAAGCTGAAGGGTGGGGAGCAGATCGAGGTCGATATCCCGCCGCCGTTGCCAGCCGAACCGTTGCCTGAGGCGATCCCGCTGGAGGTGCTGTACGAAGACGGTGATTTGATTGTCATCAACAAGGCTGCCGGGATGGTCGTGCATCCGGGAGCCGGGAACACCAGCGGCACGCTGGTCAACGCCCTGCTGGCCCACTGCCGTGATCTGGCCGGCATCGGCGGAGAACTGCGCCCCGGCATCGTTCATCGCCTCGACAAGGGGACTTCCGGAGTGCTGGTCGCCGCCAAACATGACCGCGCCCATCAGGCGTTGTCGGAACAGTTCAGCGCTCACACCGTCAAGCGCATCTACCAGGCGCTTATCTATGGTTCACCTCCGGAGGATACCGGCAAAATCGAGGGGATCATCGGACGCCATCCGACCGAACGGCTGCGTTTGTCCGGCAAGGCCAAAAACGGCAAGCACGCGGTGACCCGCTGGAAGGTGAAGGAACGCTACGGCAGGGTTTCTCTGGTGGAACTGCGGCTGGAAACCGGGCGGACCCATCAGATCCGGGTGCATCTGACCGAAGCCGGCTTCCCGTTGCTGGGGGATCCGCTCTATCCGGATGGCGGCCGCTGCAACAATATTCCCGACACCCAGCTGCGCGGCATGATCAACCGGCTTGGCCGCCAGGCGCTGCACGCCCGCTGCCTCGGCTTCATTCATCCGGCAAGTGGTGACTATATGGAGTTTACGACCGAACCGCCGGAGGATATGCAGGAACTGCTGAAGTACTTACGAGGAAAAGACGGAAACCTTACCACCCCTAACCCCTCCTAAAATAGGAGGGGGACTTTAAACTCCCCTCCTTACAAAGGAGGGGTTGGGGGTGGTTGGGTGTTAAGCAGTTCTTCCAGACGCAACAGCTGCTCCAGAGTCTGGCTCAGATAAACCGGGCAGCCGAGCTGTTCCGGAACGCGCAGGTCCACATCATAGCGATCTCCGACAAACAGTGCCTCGTGCGGGGCAAGCCCGGTCCCTGCCAACACCCTCACCACCATCTCTTCATTCGGCTTGCCGCGCCAGGTATCATCAATGGTGAAAATGCCGCTCATCATCCCGTCAAGGCCGAGGTAATTCAGAATCCGGGCCGTCAGAACCCTGTTGTTGTTTGTGTAGATGTAGAGTGAAAACCGCTCGGCAAGACGCTCCAGCAGGCGGATGACCCGCTCGTCCCGAACAAGATATGCTTCGGGGCGCAGGGTTGCCTCAAAGAAACGATGCAGTTCCTGCACGCTCCCCCCCAACTCGGTGCAGACCGCAGAGATCGTCTGCACCATACCGCTCTCTTCCGTGAGTCGGCTCCGGGTGGCTGCCATCAGCAGGCCCGCTTCCTCCCGGCTTATACCCCGGAGATTGGCGAAATACGTGACAGCCGCGTGTTGAATCTCGGCGGCAAAGCGGTCGCACACATACAGGGTGCCATCCAGATCAAACACGATTCCGCGGATTTCGGCAGACATGAACGCCGGCATTTACCCTCCGATCCGACGCTGGCAGAGCAGTGTAGGAGCAGCAACCCCTTTGCACTGAATCAGGATTTTGAAGGTGTCGCCCATCCCTCCCTCGGGCATGATCAGCTTTTTGAGAGTCAAGCGGAGCCGCAGTTTTTCCTCGGCGGATTTGTCGGAGCGTTCGATCTCCTCGATCTCCTCGATGATGCCGGCTGAGAGGAGGAAACGGTACTGCTCTCCGAACCAGACTTTCTGCAGTCCCAGCTCTTCCCCCCGGGACATCAGCGAGCTGAAATCGACATGCGTGGTGATATCCTGCAAGCCGAGCCGGAGGTAGGGATTTTCCTCGACCTGGTGCCGGTAATAACAGAGCAGCGTCCCAAGTTTGCGGCGTGAAGCGTAGAGTTCCGCCGCAAGATAGCCGTAATCGATCGTCAGGATGTAGCCTTCTTTGAGCGCTGTCACCGCCGCCGCCAGCCACTTGGGAGCGTTCAGGTTGATTTCAGCCTGTTGTCCGGGGTGCAGTCCCACGGCAACGCGCTTCAGATAGGCTTCAAGCTCGGGTGTGGAAGGCTCACCGGTTTCTTCGGCAAACTCGCCATCCTTCAGGGAAACATACACTTCGCGCAGTCCCTCGGGTGTCATCATGACCCGATGTACCGGCAGCGCGTCGATCAGTTCATTGGAGTAGAGGCAGCCGCTGAAGGTGAATCTCCCTGAAGCAAACTCATCCGGCGAAAGCCAGCTCAGGCGGTTCTGGTGGGCAGCCAGCATCTCGCGTTGCGCCGACTCCAGGGAGGGCTCCTGCTCCACCAGCACCAGGCGTACTCCCTGGTACATCTCCTGCTCCCGTTCGGCCAGGTAATCCATGATATCACACGCCAGGCGGCCATTGGCGGCGCCGCATTCCACCAGCGAAAACCCGGCAGGGCTCCCCATGCTGCGCCACATCTGGGCGATCTCGCGGGCAATCACCCGTCCGAAGGCAGCATGTACGGTGATGCTGGTGTAGAAATCCCCCTCAGCGCCGACCTTGCGCCCTGGCGAGGTGTAGTAGCCGAGCCCCGGTTCGTAAAGGCAGGCGGCCATGAAGTCGGCAAAGGTGATGCGCCCCTGCCGTGCGATGCGGGCGACGATGATGTCGTTAAGCGGTGTGGTTTCAGTTGTCAAATCCGTGTTCATATCTCATCCTGCTTCCATATTGAATTGCCTGGCCAGACTTATTTACTCAGTTGTGTTACCGTTTTTTCGTTTTTCCTATCCTTGCCGCGATAGTACTCCCGCATCCCCTTCACCTGCCGCTTGACTTCCTTGCGTAGTACAGCCGGCTCCAGCACTTCGGCATGAATGCCGTAGGAAAGAATCCATGATACCAGCTCCATCTGTCCCGCCGCCTCGAATTCGACGACTACCCTCCCTTCGGCGTCGGAGCTGATCTTCTGTCCCGGCATCCAGTTGCGATCCTTGACGGTGTGGGCGATCTCGGCGGAAAAGCGGACGCGCACCTTCATGGGTGTGTCGCTCACCAGACCGAAAGCGCTGCTGAAATGGGCTTCCGGCTGATAGCTGTCCGGGATCTCGAACCGTTGGCGGGTGACCTCGATGCCCCGGATGCGTTCCAGGGCGAACAGCCGCATGCCGGCGCGGTTGAGGGCGTTGCCGAGCAGATAGATGCCCCCCTTGTGGAACACCAGCGTATAGGGATCAACCTCATATTCCTCGACACCGTCCTTCCCTTTCTTGGCATACTTCAGCCGGATGCGGTACTGCTGTAGCAGCGCTTTTTGGAGGTCGGCAACAAAGGGGGCAGACGGGGAGTAGTCGCGCGCTCCGTGCAGCAGCGGCAGAGAAACACGCGCAATCCGCTCCAGATGCGCGGCATGGCGATCCGGGAGTACCGAATGGATGCTCTTGAACAGCTCGTCGATCTCGGCCTGAAACGGTGTGCCTGCCAGATGGGCTCCCAACGAGCGCAACAGGTAGAGCGACATCAACTGCGGGAGGGTAAAGGTAATCGGGGGGAGGTTGCGCGACTTGGTCAGAAAACTGTAGACCTTTTTGCCGTCACTCCACTCCGTGGTCAATGAATAACCGGCCTGTTCCACCGCGTTCAGATCGCGATGGATGGTGCGGCGGTCAACATCGCACTCCTGGGCCAGTTCGTCCAGAGTCAGGCCGCGCCTGGTTTCCAACAGCCGGATGACCGAATGCAGCCTTCCTGCCTGGGAATATTTTTTTGCCGGTTTGCCCTTCAGCATGGTTCCCCCTTGCCGAATTTGAATTTATCGCTACAATGACAGCATAGTACCGGCCTTGGGATAACGGTCGGTAGCGGGGAGCATTGTAGCGGTTTGAGCCATTTTGACAACCAATTTCTGACATATACTGTCATGCTGCATGACTGGCTGCACCAGCCCGGTTACCTGTCGCTGTTCTTCATGAGCTTTCTGGCGTCCACCCTGCTGCCGCTTGGATCCGAGTGGCTGCTGGTCATGATGCTGGCGGGTGGCTATGATCCGGTGACCTCGGTTGCCGTCGCATCCACCGGCAATTATCTCGGGGCGGTCATGACCTATCTGGTCGGGATTTGGGGTGGTCACTGGCTCATTGAAAAAGTCCTGCGCGTATCGCCCGGGCAGCAGGAGAGGGCGCGCGGCTCCTATCAACGTTTCGGCGTGTACTCGCTGCTTTTCTCGTGGCTGCCTATTGTCGGAGATCCACTCTGCCTGGTGGGGGGGATGCTGCGGGTCAATTTCGGGTTGTTTTCGCTGCTGGTTGCAGCGGGAAAGATTGCCCGCTATGTGGTGACGGCAGTGGTTACGTTAGCGGCAGCCGGGTAAGGAGTAACTAATGGATGACCATCATCCGGAGAACAGTCATGGCACTCAGCAGCGCTATAAGGGATATGACCGCATCATGGGCAATATCTCCTGGCTGCTGATCGCCCTGGTGACGCTCGACATGAAGATTGCGCCAAAAGATAACTCCAGCATGGCATTTCTGGCGGGATTCTCCATACTGCTCTTTTTCTACAACCTGAATGCCCGTTACGGCGTGCTTTCCTGCAAATATGGCACCCTGAAGATTTTTGCCGATCTGATGGTGTTTCTTTCCTTCATCGTGGCGGTCTGCTGGTATACCGGCAAACTGACCAGTCCGTTCATGTCGCTCATTTACCTGGTCTTGATGGCCACCGCTCTCACCCAAGGTCGCCGGGTCACCTACTTTATGGCCGGACTGGCAATCTCATCATACATCCTGCTGGCTTCCGCCGATTTCCGCGAGCTCAACTATTATCTCACCCACATCATCGAGCTGTTTCCCTTTATGCTGATCGCCCACCTGGGAGCCATGCTGGCCGGAGAGAGCGAAGCGTCACGCCGCGAAGTCGAGCGTTTGTCGTTGACCGACGATGTCACCGGCATCAACAACATGCGTAATTTTTTTCTGCTGGCCGACATACAGGAAAAGCTTGCCAAACGGTATATCCGTCCATTTGCAATCTGTATGATCGATGCCGACAACCTCAAAAAAATCAACGACCAGTACGGCCACTTTGCCGGTACAAAGCTGATACAACAGGTTGCCGGGATGATCACCGCCAACATCCGCGACTCCGATATCTGCGCCCGCTACGGTGGCGATGAATTTGTCATAATGTTCTCGGAAACCGGCAAGCAGGATGTTGTCACCGCGGTCACTCGAATCGTCAGCGGCATGGCGGCCACTCCGTTCGAATATGAGGGGCACAGCATTACGACTACCCTCTCGGCCGGGATTGCCGGCTATCCGGATGACGGCGGCGATGTGCGCGCGGTCATGGCAAACGCCGACGAGGCGATGTATGTCAGCAAGCGCAGCGGCAAAAACCGGCTGACGGTGTTCAGTGACACCATGTATGGCGAAACATTCGGCAAGCATGCGGACATGCCCCGATGATGGAAACGATCAAACTTTCACATCTGGACATTCATTTTGCCGATTTTATCGTCCGCATCGACCGGCATCCGTGTAATGAACTCTGGTGGGGTGCTGCCCTGGCCAGCCATTTTGCCGGGCGTGGCCATACTTGCTTCAATCTTCTCGATATGGCCGATGATGCCGCACTTCCCCTCCCGGTCTTACGGAAAGCGCCTCCCTCCGACATCAATCTCTGGCGGGAATCGCTGCACGACTGCGAAACCGTTGGCGCACCAGGGTCATATACCCCGCTGATACTGGATCCGGCAGGCCGGCTCTACCTTCACCGCTGCTGGGGCTATGAACAGCAGGTGGCCTCGGGTATTGTGTCGCGCAGCCGGCCGCCCGTGGTCAATGAGCTCCGGCTGGATGACGCTCTCGACCGCTATTTCCCCCAGCAGAGCGGTGCTGTGGACCTGCAGCGCTCTGCCGCCCGCATGGCGTTGACCCATCGATTTTCAGTTATTTCCGGCGGGCCGGGGACCGGCAAGACCGCGACTGTTGCGCGCATTCTGGCCCTGCTGCTTGACGTTGCGGAGGGGAGCCCTCCGGAGATTGCGTTGACGGCGCCGACCGGTAAAGCGGCAATGCGTCTCCATCAGTCGATCCTGCATGCCGCGGAGCGCCTTGCTCTTCCCGAAGCAATCAAAAACAGCCTGCCGGCCGGTGTAAGCACGATCCACCGGCTGCTGGGAGTACAGGTCCGCAGGGGCGGATTCCGGCACAACCGCGCCAATCGGCTCTCCTGCGACATTCTGGTCGTTGATGAAGCGTCCATGGTTGATCTTCAGTTGATGGCCAGCCTGCTGGAAGCGCTACGTGATGACGCCCGGATTATCCTGCTGGGAGACCGCAACCAATTGGCTTCGGTAGAGGCGGGAGCCGTGTTGGCGGATATCTGCGACAGTGCCAACCAGGCAACGGTTCCGGTCACGCAGCTGACCAAAAGCTACCGTTTTGGTGCCGACAGCGGCATTGCCGCCTTGAGCCGGCTGATCAATTCCGGGGAAGGCGCTGCTGCTGTTGAGCTCCTGCAATCGGGACGGTTCCCGGACATTCGGTGGCAGACCGTGCCGAGCGGCAGGGCATTCGATGAGGCTTTCAGCAGCGCCGTGCGGGATGGCTTTGCGGGGTATGCCAGAGCGTCATCTCCCGGTGCTGCGCTTGCGGAGCTGGGTTCATTCAGAATCCTGTCGCCGCTCCGCTCGGGACCATGCGGCATTGAAAACCTGAACAGCCTCTGCCTGAGCGCTCTTGCTCAGGAGCGAAAACATGATCCCCGGAGCTTTCGCCCCATGCCGGTTATGATAACGGGTAACAATTACGAACTGGGGCTGTTCAATGGCGATACCGGGGTGATCATGGAGAACGACGGCGTGGAGGGTGTCTGGTTCGAAAACCCGGAGGGGGGGCTGCGCCACCTTTCCACGCTGCGCATGCCTCCCTCTGAGACGGCCTTTGCCCTGACCGTCCACAAAAGCCAGGGTTCCGAGTTTGACCGGGTGCTGCTGATCCTGCCGGATCACCTTTCGGACGTCCTCACCCGGGAGCTGCTCTACACGGCGGTTACCCGTGCCCGGTGCCGGATTGAAATATGGGGAACGGAAGAGGTGTTTCGTCAGATGGTTGAACGGCGCACCGTCAGGACATCGGGTCTTGTCGAACGACTCAGCTCAGGTGACAGGAATGACTGATACGTGCCCCTCTGCATTCTGGCGCATTTCCGGCACGCGTTTACTGTACCGTTTTCCGGTTTCACTTCTTGTGCTGGCGATGCTGCTCTTCTATCATGATGATGTCCGGAGTGATGACACGGGGGTGGCGTCGAAAGCTGCTACCGCCGTTGCAGGAGCTGAAGAGGCAACGGTTGGCATCAATGAAAAGCTCGGGGTCCGGATTCCGCTCGATATCACCTTTCGGGATGAAGCCGGCAAGACTGTCAAGCTGGCTGACCTCGTTACCGGTCCGACGCTCATCCTGCCGGTCTATTTCAGTTGCCCCAATGTCTGTTATACTCTGCAGCAGGGATTGGCGCAGGTCCTCCCCAGGATCAAGTGGAGGCCGGGTGAGGAATACCGGGTTGTCTCGGTAAGTTTTGACGAGCATGATACTCCGGAACTGGCCGCCAAATTCAAGCGGGTCTACCTGACCGCCATGCATGCGCCGTTTCCCGAGAACGGCTGGCGCTTCCTGACCGGTGATGCAGACAGTATCAAGCGGCTGACCGATGCAGTCGGGTTCTCTTTTCAGCGCCGGGGGCGTGATTTTCTTCATCCGGTGGCCAGCATCGTGATTGCCGGAGATGGCACGGTAGTCCGCTATCTGTACGGCACAACCTTCCTCCCCAAGGATCTGGCCCTGGCCCTGGTCGAGGCGCGTGAGGGAAAGAGCGGCGCCGCCATCCGTAAAACGCTGGAGTATTGCTTCAGCTACGATCCGCTGCAGAAAACCTACGTTTTCAACCTGCTCAGAGTCAGCGCCACGGCGGTGATCCTCTGTGCAGGGAGTTTTCTGGTTTTCCTGATTGTGACCGGCAGGAAACGTAAAGAACGAAATGCTGAAAAAAAATAAGATGTTGATTCCGGTTTGTCAGGCTTAAGGGATATGGATCATGACTGATAACACGCAACCTGCAGTCAGCAGCTTCTGGAACGATACCGGAAAGTCCGGCATCGCTTCCTGGGTATTCTCCACCGACCACAAGCGGATCGGCCTGCTCTATTTCTATGCCACGTTCGGCTTTTTTCTGGTGGGAGTGCTGCTGGGCCTGTTGCTGCGCTTGGAGCTGATGGCGCCTGGTCGTACGCTCATGGGGGCCGAGGCCTATAACGCGCTCTTCACCGTGCATGGCGTGGTGATGATCTTCCTCTTCATCATCCCCGGTTTCCAAGGCTCCTTCGGCAATCTGGTCATGCCGATCCAGATAGGCGCCCGCGACGTGGCCTTTCCCCGGCTCAACCTGCTCTCCTGGTGGCTTTACATTGCCGGCGCCGTGATTATCCTCACCTCGCTCTTCACCGGAGGCGGCCCGCCCGATACCGGCTGGACTTTCTACGTTCCCTTCAGCGCCCGTACCGGCACCAATGTCTCCCTGGCGGTCTTCGGAGTATTCATTGTCGGCTTTTCATCGATCCTGACCGGTCTCAATTTTGTCACCACTATCCACCGTATGCGGGCCGAAGGGATGACCTGGGGGAGGCTGCCGCTTTTTGTCTGGTCCCTCTATGCAACTGCCTGGGTGCAGATCCTGGCGACACCGATCCTGGCCATCACCCTGGTGCTGGTCATGGCAGAACGGATGCTCGGTACCGGCCTGTTCGATTCGGGCAGTGGCGGCGACCCGCTCATGTACCAGCATCTGTTCTGGATCTATTCCCACCCGGCGGTCTACATTATGATCCTGCCCGGCATGGGGGTGGTCTCGGACATCATTCCGGTCTTTTCGCGCAAACCGATCTTCGGCTACAAATTTATTGCCTTCTCAAGTCTGGCGATCGCCGCTTTCGGCTCCCTGGTCTGGGGACACCACATGTTCACCAGCGGCATGAGCGACACCGCCATTTGGGTTTTTTCGTTCCTGACGTTTATCGTGGCGATTCCTTCCGCCATCAAGGTGTTCAACTGGGTATCAACCCTCTACAAAGGCTCCATTTCCCTGGAAGCGCCGATGCTCTTCTCCCTCTCCTTCATCCTGCTCTTTTCCATCGGTGGCCTCTCCGGCCTGATCCTGGGTGCCGCCGCCACTGATATCCATGTGCACGACACCCATTTCGTGGTGGGGCATTTCCACTACGTGATTTTCGGCGGAGCCGGCTTCGCTTTCTTTGCCGCCATGCACTTCTGGCTCCCCAAGTTTTTCGGCCGGCGCTATGCCGAGAAACCGGCGCTTGTTGCCTGGGCGCTGATGTTTACCGGCTTCAACATCTTGTACTTCACCATGCAGGTGCTCGGCATGAAGGGAATGCCGCGCCGCTATTACGACTACCTGCCGGAATTTGCCTCCCTCAATCTGGTGGCCACGGTCGGCAGCTGGATTCTGGTGGCCGGGTTGATCGTGATGCTGGTGAACCTGTTCCGCGGACTGATGTGGGGTGTGCCGTTCGAGGGAAATCCCTGGGGGGGAGCCACGCTGGAATGGAGTACGCCGACGCCGCCGCCGACGGAAAATTTTATAGATGAGCCGATCGTGACCCACGGACCGTATGACTTTTCCGGGATAGAGCCATGACCCACCATCCGCACAAAGATGACGCCGCTGCCAAGCTCGGCATGTGGCTGTTCCTCTTCACCGAGCTGCTGCTGTTCGGCGGGCTGTTTCTGCTCTATGCGGTCTATCTCAAGCGCTATCCGCATGAATTTGCCGTGGCCGGGCGGCAGCTTGACTGGACCATGGGTACGGCAAATACGGTGATTCTGCTTACCAGCAGCCTGTGCGCCGCCATGGCTCTCACCGCTCTTCAATTGGGTGAGGCGCGCCGGGCCGTGGCGCTGCTGGGGGGGACACTCCTCTGTGCCGGCGGCTTCATGGTCATCAAGTATATTGAATGGAGCACCAAGATCGGCCATGGCATCTATCCCGGTTCACCGCATCTGAAGAGTGGAGCGCCGGGGGAATCGATTTTTTTCAGCCTGTATTTCATGACCACCGGCATCCATGGTCTGCACGTGCTGATCGGCGGGGCGCTGCTGGCTGTGATCGGCCAGAAGGTCAGGTCGGGCGTGGTCAGCGCCGACAACTATATTCTGCTGGAAAACGGTGCGCTTTACTGGCATCTGGTGGATCTGATCTGGATTTTTATCTTTCCGCTCTATTACCTGATTCTGTGAAGGTGACAGGATGAATGAACAACAGCACATCATAGGATACAAAAAACTGGTCGGTACCTGGCTTGCCCTGCTGGCTCTGACCGCCCTTACCGTTGCGGTTACCCGCGTTGAACTGGGTGGTTTCAAGGTGGCGGCGGCTCTGGCCATTGCCTGCGCCAAATCGGGACTGGTGATCGCCGTCTTCATGCATATGCGGTACGAAGGACGCCTGCTGCGCTGGCTGCTGTTTCTTGCTCTGGCGACACTGGCCATTTTCATCGGCCTTACGTTTTTTGATGTTCTGTATCGATAAGGTGATTTCGTGAACCAACTCCCCCTCATATCAACCGCCGCTGCCATCGACCCGGTCTTCCTGTTTATCTTTGCTGCGTGCCTGGTACTGCTGCTTGGCATTACCGTGACCACGATCGTTTTCGTGGTGCGCTATCACCGCTCCCGCGCTCCGCACCCGACTTCTCAAGCGGACGGCAACATCTGGCTGGAGATCGTCTGGATCGTGCTGCCGACCCTGCTGGTGCTGGCCATGTTCTGGTATGGCTGGAAAGGATACCTGGTGCTGCGGACCGTTCCGAAGGGCGCCATGCCGGTAACCGCCACGGCGCGTATGTGGTCCTGGGAATTCAGCTATGCCAATGGCAGGACCAGTCCCAAACTGTATGTGCCGGTGGGTGCACCGGTGCGGGTGGCTCTGGTTTCGAAGGACGTCATTCACGGTTTTTTTCTCCCCGCTTTTCGGGTCAAGCGGGATGTCGTGCCTGGCATGGACAACTTTGCCTGGTTCGTGGCCGACAAGCCGGGCAGTTATGACCTGTTCTGTTCCCAGTACTGCGGCACCGGCCATTCGGCCATGATTACCACTGTCGAGGCACTTCCCGCGAAGGAGTTTGAGGAATGGCTCGAACATGCCCCGGACGGAGGGAAAAAGGGAGCCCGTATTGACGGCCGGAAGCTGGCCGGAGAAAAGGGGTGCCTGGGGTGCCATTCGCTGGACGGTTCGCCCGGGGTGGGACCAAGTTTCAAAGGGATCAACGGGCGCAGCGAGGTGGTCATTACCAAGGGGGCCGAGCGCACCATCATCGTGGACGACGCCTATCTGAGACAGTCGATACTCGATCCCCATGCCGATCTGGTCAAGGGATTCCAGCCGATCATGCCGACGTTCGATACTCTGAAAAAGGAAGAGATCGAGGCACTGGTAGAGTTCATGGAAGCGCTTAAATGACGGCGCGACTCCATGCGAGACTGGGGATGCACCCATGATGTGTATCCTTTTCCGCCTGTTCCGGATTCGTCTGGCGCTGCTGAACGGTGTAGCGGCACTTGGCGGCTATTTCCTCTTCCCGGCATCAATGCAGATCGTGAACCTGTCGGCCGCCTTCTGCGGCGTGACGCTGCTGGCGATGGGGGGCTCGGCCCTCAACCAGCTGCTGGAGCGCGACATCGACGCGCTGATGGTTCGCACCATGATGCGTCCGCTCCCCCAGGGACGGTTGAGCGGATTCGCCGCCTTCCTTCTCGGCGCCGGCACTATTCTGGCTGGACTCTTTCTGCTCGCCGTCATGGGCGGTTTACTTCCCGCGCTGCTCGGCGCATTGGCGTTGGCTTGGTATCTGGCCGTCTACACGCCGCTCAAACGCATCACCACCCTTGCCCTGCCGCTCGGGGCGCTCTGCGGCGCTTTTACACCGCTGATCGGCTGGAGCCTGGCCGGGGGGGATCCGTCCGACAGCCGGATCGTCATTTTGGCAGGACTGCTCTTCATATGGCAGATTCCGCATTTCTGGCTGCTGCAGGACCGCCATGCCGCCGATTATCGCCTGGCCGGCATTCCGCTGGTTGATTTTCGTACCCGAGGCGCCGGCCCGGTCTCCATCTTTCTCGTCTGGGTGGCTGCCTTGACGGCTGCAACCATGCTGCTGTCGCTTCTGGGTGGCATCGACCGGCACATGATACCGCTGTTTCTGATAATCGCCCTGATCCCGCCGTTGGTGGCCATGAACCGTTTTGAACGCCTGTTATTCCCCGCTTTCAGCCTCTTCCCCCTGGCAATGACTACTCTGTTGCTGTTGCACAAGCTGATCTGAAACGCGCATTAAAGACTATATTACTCTTGTTTGCTTCTGTGCTATACTGTGCTCATACAAGGAGGTGAATTGTATGAACACACTCGAATTTTTGATCAGTTTTGAGAATGACTGCCTCTGCTTCTACAAAACCCTTGCTGCCGGGACGACCGATCCGGAATTGAAGGAGTTGTACGAGTTGCTGGCTGATGCCCGCAAAAGGCATCAGGGTCTGCTTGAAACCTTGAAAGAAACGGTCGGCGGTGCGGATCTGAAGTCCGAAATGGCGGATCGGGCCGGGCATGTTATTAACGGGTGCCGGATGGCGCTGTTCAACCACGATCTGATGAAGGAGATGCGTAACGACCGCGATGCGTTTTCGCATGTTGTCCATGCCGAAGATGAGATGATCAAGCTCTGTGAAGGGATGGTCAAGGCGGAAGGGTCGGAAAACAGCAAAGCGTTGCTGAACTGGTTTGTTAAGGATGAAAAGCGGTACCTGGAAGAGGTCGAAGGAATTTACGAGTTTTTGGAAGCTCCGCACTATTTTCTGGAGTGGGGCGAATTCTCCAATCTTCATCCGCTCTGACGTGCCGCATCACTACCGGGTATGAGAAGGCAGGTAAAAGTCATGAAAACAGAACAGTACCATAAGGTGTGCTACTGGACCGAGCAGCGTGAAGAGCCGGTAGTCCTCAGGAATATGAAGACAGGTGAGATAGGCGTTTCGTTCGGCTGTACCGAAGCCGGGGAAACAGTCCAGGTGCGTCTGGCCGATGGCGGGCTCGATTCCTGGGAGCGGACTGAATGCTCCGAAACGATCCATTGAGTATGCGGTGAAATTGCCGGTCTGAGAGAAGGGATATCATGAAAATTTTTATTGCCGGCGGGACCGGTTTTGTGGGGGAGCATGTGTGCCGTGCCCTCCGGGGACGCGGGCATGAGTTGCGTCTTCTTGTTCATCGGCGGGGAGGGGCGACGGAGAGCGGAATACGGTACATCGAAGGCGATGTTACCCGCGTGGAGAGCTTTGCGGTGGAGTTGAGCGACTGCGATGCCGCCATCAATCTGGTCGGCATTATCCGCGAGTTTCCATTTCGGGGAATAACCTTTGAAAAATTGCATGTACAGGCTACGGAGAACGTGCTGGAAGCGGCGAGGAGGGTCGGCGTCGGTCGCTACCTGCAGATGTCCGCGCTGGGATCACGCCCGGACGCGGTTTCGGCCTATCATCAGACCAAGTGGCGTGCGGAAGAGTCGGTTCAGGGGAGCGGGTTGAAATGGACGATTTTCCGTCCATCGTTGATTTTCGGGCCACGCGATGCATTCATCACTATGCTGGCGTCGCAGTTGCGTCTTGCTCCGGTGATGCCGGTCATCGGGAGCGGCAGCTACCGGTTGCAGCCGATTCACGCAGATGATGTTGCCCGCTGTTTTGCGTCGGCACTGGAGATGCCGGAGACAATCGGCCGGACCTATGAATTATGCGGCAGTGACCGTCTGAGTTATGAAGCGCTGGTCGATATGATTGCCGCCGCACTGGGTCGTTCGGCACCTTGGAAACCGCATATTCCGCTCGCCCTGATGAAGCTGATTATTCCGTTCATGCAAAAGATTCCGCAGTTTCCGATCACAATGGATCAACTGCAGATGCTGCTGGAGGAAAGCATTTGCGGCAACGAATGGCAGCAGGTTTTCGGTTTTGAGCCTCGTGGTTTGCAGGATGGAATTGCCGAATATGTGCGCAAAACTTGACCGGGGCGCGCAAGTGTTGTATAAGTACCGCATGAATCGATTGTATTTCAATATGATAGCAGTGTGCATCGCTCTCTGCTCCCTGTTCTCGCTGCCGTCGGCAGCCCACGCGGCCGACCTGCCGGGCGGCGAACCGTCCCTGTTGCGCGAACTATCCTCATCACTCCCTGCCAAGCTGGAAGAGCTTGTCAAGAAAAGCAGCCTGTTTGAATCGGTCGAAGGCTTTGCATCGTATTATGCCCGCCGTTTCGAGGGGCGCCGTACAACCTCCGGTCACCGTTACAACCCGGAAAAGCTGACCGCCGCCCACCAAAGCCTGCCGCTCGGCACGGTGGTACGGGTTATCAACCCGGTCAGCAAACAGGAAGTCCAGGTCACCATTACTGACCGCTGTGCCCCGAAGTCATTCCACTTTATCGACCTTTCACGCGCTGCCGCCAAGAAAATCGGTCTCTGGGGCAAAGGCAAGATCAAGGTTGTAATCACGCCTCTCCTGGAAGAAAAACTGGAAGAACCGGTATAATCACGCACCACCTTCCGAACATTCCTCTCTCATCTCTGCGTACCTGAATCACCTGTTTTTTCCCAAGTGGCACGCCTCATGCTAGTTCCTCTGTACGGAGGTAACAGCCATGAGTAAATCCATACTGATTTGTGATGACGAACCACTCATAAGAATGAACCTGAAGAGCATGCTGGTCGATCTGGGATTCGATGAGATTCTGGAGTGCGGAGATGGCGCAAAAGCGGTAGAACTGGCGCTGGGGAGCTTTCCGGATATGGCGATTCTTGATGTTGCCATGCCTGGTATGGACGGCATAACCGCTGCGATCGAGATCAAGAAAAAATTGAAGATACCGATCATGCTGCTGACAAGCGCCTGCGACAGTGCGACTGTAAAGCGGGCATCGACAAGCGGGATTGCCGCATTTTTAACCAAACCGCTCCGGCAGCAGGATCTTCTTCCGGCCATAGAAATCGCTTTGCAGCATGTTGAAGAGGTTGAAAACCTGAAAGAGAAAATCGATGATCTGCGTGAATTTATCGAGAATCGCAAGATCATCGAAAAGGCCAAGGGTCTGCTCATGGAAAAGAACCGGGTACCGGAAGCCGAAGCGTATCGCATTATGCAGAAGAGCGCGATGGACAAGCGCAAAACGTTGCGGCAGGTTGCGGATATGATTTTGAAAGAAGCGTAGGGTAACCCCGTGTGGTTACCCAGCTGCCGGGCGGCCACATGGGGCCGCCCCTACATCATTCTCCCTGCCGGGCTTGCCGCCACCAATCGCTCCGCCATACTCTCGATTTCGACCAGCACCGATCTGTCCAGTCTCTTGATCCACCGCTTCGGAATGGCATCCATGCCATAATAGGCTCCGGCCAGCATGCCGCAGATGGCGCCGGTCGTGTCGGCATCACCACCCTGGTTGACCGTCCCGACTAGGCATTCTTCAAAGCTCCTGCCACGAAAAAACCAGTGAAACACCGTCTGCATGGTATCGACCACATATCCGGTGGCCAGGCCCCGGTACGGCTCAAAGGCAAACGTGGGAAACCTGGCTACCAATCCGTCAACGTGACGGCGCAGCCGGCTTTTTTCTGTTCCGCAGAGTGCCATGTGGATAATCCGTCCCAGACAAAGGCAGGCGGCATCCGAAACCGGATTGTTGTGGGTGATGTGGGCCTGTTCGAGCACGTATTTTTTGAGCAGCTCTTCATCGGGGAGCGAAAAGAGGGCTGCTGGAAGGAGGCGCATTGCCGCACCGTTGCCTGCATCCCACTCATTGAGAGGTGATTCGAGTTGCCCGTGCAATAGATAAGCGCGGATCCCTTTGCGGCAGGTATCACCGCAGTCGACCGGCCGGGATTTGAGCCAGGAAGCAAAATTTTCCGCAACCGCTTCAACCGACCAGGCCTGGTTTTTTACAATTGCCCGACCGATGCAGAGCGCCATCTCGGTATCATCGGTTACCTGCCCCGGCTTCAGCCGCAACCACCCGCCACCAACGATATCCCGAAAGGTGCCGTATTTTGAGGCAATTTCTGATGCGGTCATGAACTCAACCGTGGCACCCAGCGCATCGCCGATTGCCATCCCGATGAACGCGGCACGGGCGCGATCACTGATTTCTTCACGGTTATACCGGTTGAACATGGTGGCCCTTCCTTCATATCATGTACATGCAGAGGCTGCGAGATAAGAACGGGCATGCAATTCATACTCCATGTTCAATTGCACAAATATCGTGCAGATATCGAGCGTCACACGTAACGTACCAACCGTTTCCGGGACCACTCCGGCATGCTCGAATGCCCTGTTTATGGGTGTTTCTACGTTCCGGCGCATAACAGATTAAAGGCTGGCACGCATTATGCCTATACCCTCATGAAAGGCAACGACGCCCGCGGGATTTATTCCCTGCGGGTTTTTTTCGTTTAGTACGTTAGAAAATATTTCCGTTAACGTACTTATCCTGAAAGGGTTGAAAGGGGCACAGACATGGCAACAGCGTGCGAAATGAAAAACAAGATCCAGGGGCATCCCTGCTTCGGCGGCAACCATCACAAGAACGGTCGTATGCACTTGGCAGTGGCGCCACAATGCAACATCAAGTGCGGCTATTGCTCACGCAAGCATGACTGCGCCAACGAATCACGTCCCGGTGTTACCAGCAGGCTTCTAACTCCCGACGAAGCGATTATCAAGGTACGGGAAGTTATGGCGAGCCCGGTGGTAGGGCCGATCATCAAGGTTGTCGGCATCGCCGGGCCCGGTGACCCGCTGGCAAACGAAGAGACCTTCGAGACGTTCAGGATGGTGAAGGAGGAGTTTCCCCACCTGATGCTCTGCCTGAGTACCAACGGCCTGCTGCTGCCGGAGTCCATCGACCGGCTGTACGAATTGGGCCTGCACAGCCTGACGGTAACCATCAATGCGGTCGATCCGGCCGTCGGGGCACAGATTTACCGTCACGTCATCTATCACGGCGTCCACTATACCGGTGTTGAAGGGGCAAAAATCCTGATCAACAACCAGTTTGAAGGGTTGAAACGGGCTGGTGAACTGGGACTGACCATCAAGGTCAATTCGGTTCTCGTGCCGGGAGTAAACGACGACCAGCTGCCCTTGATCGCCAAACGGGTCAAGGAACTGGGCGCCTTCGTCATGAACATCATGCCGATCATTCCCCAGGCAGAACTGGCCCACATCGTACCCCCCAGCGAGGAACGGGTGGCAGCGGTCCGGAAGGCCAACGAGGGGATTATCGGCCAGTTTGCCCACTGCAAACAGTGCCGTGCCGATGCGATCGGCCTGATCGGGCAGGATCTTAACATGACAATAGCAGAGGCGGCCTGCCCGGCTCCATGAATATCGATCATTTCCGCATGGATGACATACCTCGCTTCCTGGAACTGGCGGCAGCGGAAAACTGGGTGGCAGAGCCGTGGGAATTTGAATTCCTGCTGGCGCAGTTTCCCCGGGGATGTTGTGCCGCACGCGGCGATAACGGGGAAACGGCGGGATTTGTGACTTCGCTGCGCCATGACCGGAGCGGCTGGATCGGCAATCTGATTGTGGCGGCGGAGTATCGCGGCCAGAGAATCGGTGAACGGCTCTTTACCACTTCCCTTGACGCGTTACGGTCGGACGGCGTGGAGACGATCTGGCTGACCGCCTCGAAGTCGGGGCAGTCGCTTTATGAAAAATATGGTTTCACCGGCATCGATACCATTATTCGCTGGGTCGGCACTGGGCGGCAGCGTCATGCCGAGCATGGTCTCCGGAGTGAGGGGAACGGCTCCGGATCATCGGTGAGTGGCATTGATTGCCGGGCATGGGGCGACCGGAGAGACAGTCTGCTGGCGGAAACGGTGGGAAGGGGGAGATTGCTGTTCGATGAGTCCGGTTTTGCCGTGGTCCAGCCGTGCGTTGATGCCAGGCAGATCGGGCCGTTTTCAGCATTGGACGCCGGGAGCGCGGAACGCCTTTTTGATGATGCCGCCAAAACTGTCGCTTTTGGAACAAAAGTTCTGGTGGATTCTCCTGTTTCAAACCGGTCGGCACTGCGGCTCTTTAATCGCAAAAAAATGAGGATTGCCGGGAGCAATACGCTGATGTACGTCGGCAAAAAACCCGATTACCGAGCGGAGATGATATATGGGCTGGCAACCATGGGGAGCTGCGGCTGATATACTGCTTACGGCAATTGTAATCCGAACATTCAGCACGATTCTGGCAGGCTGAAGGCATAGGAATTTCTTCCGGCATTTTTTGCCGCATACATGGCTTTGTCGGATGCGGCCTTCAGTTGCCGTGCCTCTTCGCCATCGTCCGGAAACACGCTGATGCCGATGCTGGCCGTGACCCGGTTCTCAACTCCCATTATCGGGAACGGCTTCGAAAATTCCTCCACCAGCTGCCGGGCGATCTCATCCAATTGTTCCCTGCTGCTGCAATCCGTAACTATTATGCAGAATTCATCGCCGCCGTAGCGGCTGATGGTATCCAGATCCCGCTTGCAGCAGGAACGGATTCTTTCACCCGCTTCGATCAATACCTGATCACCGGCATCATGCCCGAAGGTGTCATTGATCTCCTTGAAAAAATCCAGGTCGAGGGTGATCAGGCCGAATTTCATGTAATAGCGCTTGGACTTGGCAATTGCCTGCTTCAGGCGATCCTCGAACAACCTCCTGTTTGGCAGGCTCGTGAGCGGATCATGGAACGCCATGTCGCGGATGGTCTGCTCGTTCCGCATGCGTTCAAGTTCGGCCGCGGCACGGCTGGCAAAAATACTGATGATGTCACCTATCAACTCCCGTTGGTAAACGGGAGCCGTGTGGAAGGTGCTAAGAATCCCGATAGTGGCACCTTTCGAGTTGATCAGCGGCGCGCCGCAATAACTCTGGATGGAGAACGTCTTGAAGTCCTCATCCTCCGGAAAGAGCGTTGCGACGTCCTTTGAAAAGAACTGCATGCCGTTGTCAAGCGCCTGTCGGCAGGGCGTGCCTTTCAGGTCATAGGACCTCTCCTCGCAATTGATCCCTTTGCGGCTGAACGCAAGGGTTTCTATCCTGTTGCCGTCATCACTCAGCGTGCCAACCAGGGCAAAA
Source organism: Pelobacteraceae bacterium (assembly GCA_041675485.1). Classification (GTDB taxonomy): domain Bacteria; phylum Desulfobacterota; class Desulfuromonadia; order Geobacterales; family Pseudopelobacteraceae; genus JACRCG01. The sequence goes on from JBAYTT010000006.1 coordinate 20,745, forward strand.
TCCATCTCCAGCGCCTCGGTCAGGAAATTGGTCAGAGAGTGGAGGTATTCCACCCCGATTTTTGCCGACACGCCGCGAGCGATATTGTGCAGGAGCCGTTCGGTCCGCGCCTGTGCGCTGATATCACGAATGATCTCCACGGTTCCGGTTATCTCTCCGTTCTGGTCCTTAAGGAGAGAACTGGTGGTTTCCACCGTCATGACCCTGCCGTCGATAATGTAATTCCGGATTGCCGTATGCGGGTGACCATCCGTCATGGTCAAAACGGTCGGGCAATGTTCGCAGGGCTCTTTGCGCCTCCACATGGAGTAACAGAGCTCGCCGGTCAGGTCGCCGAACATGGCGGTCATGGCCGGGTTCTGGTAGATGATGCGCAGGTCGTTTGTTTTTATGGCCAGGCATTCGCTCAGTGATTCGACAACGGTTCTGAACTTGGTGCGCTCGTTGTTCAGCTGTTTATGCGCCGAGATCGTTTCGCAGCAATGCTTCACTGCCATCAGGAGCTGTACCGGCGCCACCGGCTTGAGAAGATAGTCGCTGAAACCGAGCTCAATGGCAGAGATCAGGTAATCGGTTTCGCAGTGGGCGGAGGTTGCGATGATCAGGATATCCTGGTCGATTTTCCTGATTCTGGCTGCAAGTTCGATCCCGTCCATGCCCGGCATGCCGATATCGGTAATGATGAGCGGGAAGTGATCAGTTGTGATCATTTTGAGGGCATCATCACCGCTTGATGCGGTCTGTACGCGGCCGCCATGTTTGGCAAGGACATGTGCTATCTGAAACGCGGTGGCCTGGTCGTCTTCGACAACCAGAATCTGCATGCCATCAATAGAAAAATTGCTGAGAGTTGTCACCGGTTCTCCTTTATATTTCGGAGAATGTTCAAAACCGTACTGAGCGGAAGTGAATGTATTCGGGTCGGGTTGACGGAACCATCGCTTCTCAAGAGGGCTTCATCACAGCTCCGCACCCGATATGAAAAGTATACATTCAAATTCCGAAAACACAATTCCTCCAACCGGATCGAACGGTTGAATAGTCGTTGCTCTCGGTATGATCAATGCATAGTAGTTAAACATCTGGAAACGGCAACGGCGCCGCATTCTTTACGGGAGTGCGGCGTTTTTCTATTCAGGAGGGTAACCATGACGATAGCACCGGTCATCATTGACGATACAACTCTGCGGGACGGCGAACAGACCGCCGGCGTGGTCTTCTCCAAGCGCGAGAAGGTTGCCATTGCCCGTATGCTGGACTCTATCGGGGTGGGGGAGATCGAATGCGGTATCCCTGCCATGGGGAGGGATGAGCAGGATTCCATTAGGTCACTGGTTGACCTTGGGCTGAGTGCGCGCCTGATTACCTGGAACCGGGCGCTGGTGCCTGAAATTCAGGCAAGTATTGCCTGTGGTGTGCAGGCGGTAGACATTTCCCTCTCGGTGTCCGATCAGATGATCGTTCATAAACTGCGAAAAAGCCGTGACGCGGTCAAGGAGCAGCTGAAGGTCGCGCTCGGCTTTGCCAAACAGCACAATCTGTATGTTTCGGTTGGGGGTGAGGACGCCAGCCGGGCCGATACTGCTTTCCTTGTAGAACTGATGGAGATTACCCGTTCCATGGGTGGCGACCGATTCCGTTTTTGCGATACGCTCGGGATCATGGACCCGTTTACCATGTTCGACAAGGTGGCATACCTTCGGCAGGCGGTTCCCGAAGTAGATATCGAGGTACATACCCACAATGACCTGGGGATGGCTACCGCCAACGCCATTGCCGGCATCCGCGCCGGGGCGAAGTTCGTCAACACCACGATCAACGGCCTGGGAGAGCGCGCGGGAAATGCGGCGCTCGAAGAGGTGATCATGGGGTTGAAGCATGCCTGCGGTATCGAGACCGGCATCGACACACACCGCTTCCGGGAGATGTCCCTCTTTGTCGCCAGGGCCTCCCACCGCCCGCTTTCGGTTTCCAAGCCGGTGGTCGGTTCGCGGGTCTTTGCCCATGAATCCGGGCTGCACGCCGACGGGGTTATCAAGGATCCGCATAATTATGAAGGGTTCGACCCGGCCGAGGTCGGGCTGACCCGCAGCATCGTGGTCGGCAAACATTCCGGTACCGGCGGCTTGATCGAACGCTACCGCAGTATGGGTATCGTTGTTGACCGGAAACAGGCGGAGCCGCTCCTGGAACAGACCCGGGCCATGTCATGTAGACGGAAGCGTGACCTGACCAACGGTGAGTTGATGTCCATCTATATTGGTGAAGAAACACTGCGAGAGGCAGCCTAACCCTTCGACTCCGCTCAGGGACCGGTCAGGTGGAAATCTGGAAGTCAATGGAAAATAGACTCCGGTTGGTGAGCGGAGTCGAACCAAAGGAGAAAACCATGTGTGAGACAGGAACTGTATTTGTACCGATCGCCGAAGCGGCACAGCTGTTGGAAACGACCGAAATGCGGGTGCTGATGCTGCTCAAGAAAAACGAGCTGCAGGGGAAAAACGAGAATGACGCGTGGTATGTGGATCGTGCTTCACTGCAATTGTGCGACAAACCCAAGGCTGCCGACATCGTCAAGCCGGGTTGCGGCGGCGGTTGTGGTGGCGGCTGCGGCGGCGGACATTGACCACCCCCCAGCCCCCTCCTTGGAAGGAAGGAGGGGGGGCTGAAGTCCTTTCCTGAAACAGGGAAAAATTGAACTCCCCTCCTTACCAAGGAGTACCCTCTGGGGCATAAAGGGTTGGGGGTGGTTCGGTTTTAATCAATTGCAGGAGGTCACATGTCAATCATCCTTAAAGCTTCAGATCTTAAATACAGATATCCGCGGGACGTTGCCAACCGGGAAGAGCCCAAGTTTGTCGGTCTGCCCGACCCTGTGCCCTTCAACCGTCATGACCTGTACGAAATTATGCCTCTGCTCTCGGCTGTTATGGATGAGCTGAAGAGCGTTGACGGCGAGGTGCTGCATCTGGTTGAGGATATTCTCAACGACATGCCCGGCTTCATCACGACCCGGGGGGAAGTGTTCGATTACCTGCGGGGCTCGGCGCTGGAATGCTTGAGGCGGTAGGCGATATCTGGGAGTATGCCGGCGTTGCAATGATCGCTATCACCACCAACGGCTCACTGACCCGCGACGGCCGGGCCATTTTCGGACGTGGCGTGGCGCGCCAGGCGGTGCTTCGCTGCCCCGGCCTTGTCGAAACAGCCGGCAGATTGCTGGCGGAGCAGGGGAACCACGTGTTCGATCTCGGCGGCGGGATCGTCACCTTTCCGGTGGAGGAAACCCCCTGGTCTCTCCCGGATCTGCGGATCATTGCCCGATCCGCGCTGGAACTGCGGCTGTTGGCTGATCGTTCCGGCTGGAAGTGGATTGTCGTGCCCCGTCCCGGCTGCGGGGGCGGAGGGCTTGCGTGGCAGGAGGTACGGCCTCTTCTGGAAGCTTGGCTTGATGAGCGTTTTCTGGTAATAAGTCAGGAGTAGAAAAGCCGGCCTCACGCACCAAAAGTAGGCGCCTCTAGGCGACGACGCGTAAAACAAAAAAGACTGGTTCAAATCGGCAATTCACTCTCGCAAAGGCGCAAAGACGCAAAGAAAGTCAGTTGCTTACAATCAGCGCCGTCCTCTCTCAAATGGTGATTTGCTGTTTGGTTTTAACGATTTGTTTTTCTTGGCGAACTTTGCGCCTTTGCGCGATTAACTGCTTTTTGTAGGTTAAAAGCCTTTCGTTGCGTCGTTGCGTGATACAATATTTTTGTATAAAACTCCGTAACACGGTACGTGATATGAAGAAAACGCTGCACATCATTCAGAACGACCCCGAAGTGCCGCCCGGCAACATCATCGACAATCTCTCCATCCCGTACGTCATCCATCACCCCTACCGTGACGGTATTCTTCCGGCTCCGGAGGAGGTGTCGGCGTTGATCGTCATGGGTGGCGCCATGGGGGCGAACGACGACATTCGCCACCCGTTTCTCACGGACCTGAAAAATCTCATCCGTGCGGTCGTTGCCTCCCGCATCCCCTATCTGGGCATCTGCCTGGGGGGGCAACTGCTGGCTGCCGCGCTGGGGGCGGAGGTCGTTTCAAACCGGTGGGAAGAACTGGGAACCCTGCCGGTGTCGCTGACTGTTGATGGCGAAGAAGATCTGCTGTTCATCGGTATTGCCGAGACCTTTACCACATTTCAGTGGCACCATGACAGTTTCGACATACCCGGCGGCGCTGTTTTGCTGGCATCTTCCGCGCTCTGTCGGCATCAGGCGTTCCGAGTCGGCAACTCAGCCTGGGGAATGCAATTCCATCCCGAGGTGACCGAACAGATCATCCGGAACTGGAGTGCGTGGGATCACGACACGGCAGGGAATGTTGAAGCCATTGTTGGGAAGTTCAAGGCAACAGCCCTGCCGTATGGCGCTACAGCCCGTCAGCTTCTGAACAACTTCCTGTTGTACGCCGGACTGCAGCAGAAGTAGTCCGGTTACCCAACCTTCTCCACCTTCAGGGCAAAGGTCAGATCCAGCCCTGCCAGCGGATGGTTGCCGTCCACTGTTACATCGTTGTCGCTTACCGCCGTTACCACCATCACTCTTGATGTACCTCCCTTGAACTCGATGCTTAATTTCTGACCAATCATGATCTCTTTTCCGGCAGGAAAGCTGCTCCGGGCAACCTGGATGATATTCTCCTGCAGGCGTGGGCCGTAGGCCTCTTCTGCGGAGAGTTCGATGTTCTTCACCTCTCCGGCGCGCATACCGATAATGGCCTGTTCAAGCGCCGGGAAAAGCTGCCCGGAGCCGATGGTGACCGTCTGTGGTCCCTGAGCTTCGGTGCTGTGAAAGATCCTGCCGTTATCCAGTGTGCCGATATAACTGATGGTGACGGTGCTGCCTGTCGCTGCCTGGGTCATGGTCGGTTCTCCCGTGTGCTGTAGGTTGTTGGTAGAACGACCTTTGCAACTTTATTGCCGGATTTGGTATATCCGTGAGTACAACGAAAAAGAGTCGGTGGGTGGTCGCGTTGGAGGGAGGGCGTGGGAAATGTGCCGCACGTGAAAATTATGGATGTGTTACGGAACCAACGTCCTTAAGAAGGAAATTTTGATTTACGAATTTTACTTCAAACGTCGCGGTTTACTTCCGGTCAGTTGCTTGAAATTTTCGCTACTGACAACCGGTTTACCGCCCTGTGTTTCAATGTCCTTGCGCGTTCTGCCGGCCACCGCGCCGCCATCGCGAGCGTCTTTTTTCAGCGGCTCAAAACCTTGTGTTTCACGGTCCCGGTGGAGTTTTGTGGTGGTCGCCTCGGCCAGCATGGTCAGAATCAATTCAATGTCGGTCATATGGTCGCGCAGGTTCTCCCGCTGTAGCCCTTTGACCTCCTTGTATTCCTCCACCTTCAGATCAAAAGCACCCTGCATGATCTCGTTGGTGAGAATAGCGTAAGCCGCGTTGCTGTCGGCTCCCCGGTTTTTCCATTCATCGGTAAGATCCTGACGAACGGCGATACCTCGCAACCGCTTGTCGATCCACTCCTTGGGGTACCCCTTCTTCTCGTACAACTCCTGCATGCGGGCCATGGCAAGTTCGGGGTTTTCGATCTCCTGAATGCGCTCGTGTCCGACCTTTGCCAGCCAGCGTTTGAAAGGCTCGGCCTTGGGAGAGGGGATGGATTGGATGATGCGGAAGAGACCTTCGGTGTTGGAGCAGTTTACCTTCTGTTTGCCACCTTCAGTAGTAAGCCAAAGGGGGGTGACAATTTGTCCCCACCCTTTGGATAACTCGGCGTCACGCTTACGCATTTTCTTGATATAATCGGTCGCATTCGGTGTGTCAGTCAGTGCCTCAACCACGTCTGCAACCGAAAACCACCATTCGTCGTTGTGGATAGTCTTCCTGATTTGTCGCCCTTCGAACAGGGCAAGTTTTGTGATTTCTTTTGCGGTCATAACGATTCTCCACAAGCAGTTTACTTTCCATCAGGTAAATAAGCAGGGCGTGAACTGTCCGGAAAAACCGGACAGTTGCATGTCCTTCACTATGTTAAAGGGTTACCTTGCAGACTCCAGCAGCACTGAGCTGCCATCAGGCTGAACCTCAAGTAGCTGCCATCCACGATTTCTAAGAGCCTCCATATGTTCATCATTCAGCGTACTCTTTTTCATCGCTAGACACAGAAGGTGCGTCGGGCGGGTCATGCCGACATAGTGAAGTTTTAAGCGAGCTTCTTGGCGTACACCATCGCCTTTTTTCCACACACGTTTTTTCTGGGTTAACCAAGGCAAGATAAGTTCAAGATTGTGGTCGTACCAAAATGTCTCAAGCACCAAGGTTGCTGTATGTGTTTGGCCTTTTACCGAATGGATCGAGCCAGCTTGAATGGAAACTTCTCTTCCATTCTTACAATAACGAAAAATATTGTTCCGACTTCTGTTTGCTTCTGAGGGGCATGCGGGTGTAACGGGCTTGTCGTTCCACATCAGAAAAACATCTGCCTCTTCTGATAGTGGCGATCCGGCAATTACTTCCGCGATACTTCGAACTACTCCAAGCCAATAACCTTCCCATGTCTCTTTCGTTGGGCTCTCTCGGTTTACGGTGAGTTGAACAACCAGATTCTGGTATTGTTCCCGAATATCTGGTGAACTTTCCAGAAGTTCAAGAATATGGCGATGGCGGTGCTTTCGCTGGGTCGGAGCTTTTCCTTCAATCGTAAAAACAGAGAGTCGAAGAAAGGCCTCAGCAATCTTCTCGACCATTGCATGGGTACCATGTTGCAACTCTGATTTACCCTGCCCTGCGAAGACGTACTGCATGAAAGTCTGGGGTGTAGGGTCATGTTTTGTGAGTTCAGAGTCGTAATCCGGCCAATAATGGCCAATATGTTGTGGAAACTTGTGGTCACATTCGTCATCAGATCGTGTATGTCTCTGGCCGATCACCGTAGCAGCAAACCAATCTTCACACAAATCCAAATCAGAGAATGTTTCAAGAAGCAGCGCACCGTATGCTTCCAGAACTTTGGTAGCGCTATGTTCATCGAATAGGAGAATCGTGTGTTGCCCCTCTGAGCCCGATGCCAAAGTTTTTTTTGGGCCGAGCCCTTGAAGGCCATATGGCTTAATTCCAAGAGGATCGGCCATATCGGCAATTGCCTGTCCAAAACGATGACTGTTTGGCAACTCTATACTGTTTTCGCCTGGAAACTTGTCTGTTGATGCTTCTTCTGCTCCTTGGAAGTCGAAAATGGCTTGGTTTGCATCCCCAAAACGCTGGCGGATAACCACATTATCTCCTTCCATAAAAATCCTACTCAGAATTATAGATTGCTCATTGCTGTTGTCCTGCGCTTCATCAATGAATAGCAGAGGAAATCTATCACGAATCGTTTTGGCAATGGCCGGGTACTTTTTTAGTGTGAGGTGGCCAAAGGCAAATGTATCTTCGTATGAAGTATAACCGTCTCTTAAAATGGCACATTTCCATTCTTCAATTTGTTTAAAGGCATCCGATTTACTGTCACGCTGCAATTTAAGGTCAATATTCCCCGCGTTAAGACGAATATCAAGATTATCGCCAATATAGTGAGCGTTACAGAATGCTGCTTTGCGGTGTTCTTCGTTTTTAATCTTAGTGTACAAGTACCCAGGCAGCTTTTTCCCGCCACTGCTTAGTTTCAGTAGCTTGCGTCCCGATATATCCGTGTCAAATCGGGTATTGCTGTAACCGCGTGAGCGTAACAGTGGTAAGGCTAAAAACTCATTCACAAATCCATGGATGGTTCCAATGTAGTGCGGATAGCTGAGCAGTTGTCGTCCTACAGCGGTGTTGCCGAGGTGCTTCTCGATCTCATGACGAGCTGCGTTTGTGTGGGAAAGAACGCAGATGCCTCTGGTACGGTATTTCCACTTCTCAGCCAGAATTGCCAGTTTGGCTACAAGGAGAGTAGTCTTTCCGCTTCCCGGGCAAGCGGCCACATCAACGCTGCACATGTACTTGAGCGCCTTTTGGCGAGGATCTGTTCCGGCCTGTCCGTAAAACGCAACAACAGGTAAGCCCAATAGTTGAGAGGCCCAACGAATATCTTCGTCAGTGACTTTTGGTGCCTCGAACGTGTCTCCGTGTATCATTTCAACCATCCGTTTTGGCCGCAGCATTAGACGTACTTGTTACATAATCAATTGCTTCAACCAAGTAGGTCGGTATCATTTTTCTCCAACATTCTGTGGAGAGTTTTTCTTTTTGCTGTTTATCCAGCAGCCGCCCAGCCAGATACTGTGCCGCGATCGGTTTGGACGCTTTGGTTCCATTTGTGAATAACGCATAGACCTTTGTCGCAAGGAGTTCCTTATCGGCTAGGCCGTTTGATGAATCTTGCACTTCCTGTTTCAAACGATTGAAACCAGTGAATGCCTCTTGCTCCTCTGCTTTTACTAAAATTTCATTGAGGTCATCGCCCTTTTTTGCAAGAGCTTCGTCTTTTTTTGCAAGATGTGCTGCCACATAAACATCTTGAGCAATACCGAAATAGGCGAGGTCATACTCCAGCGTCCACTCGTCGGCTATAAAAGTTTTTACCGTTTGTCCGTTTGTCTTCTTGCCCAGCTCGGCGCGTTTTCCTTTGAGACCTGTTTTGCCAAGCTCCCCCTTGGTGGAAATGGATGTTTTGATAATTGACTTTGCACAGTCCGGCATTACGTCCATATCGGTTACACAGGCTATCGGGATGCCAAGTTGCCCTGTCTTGGCAAAGTCGCGCCGCTGGAAAATTCGGGCATAGCGGCGTAACCCCACTCCCCCGACATTGACGATGGAAACACCGTACTCAGTGAAGTCACGTCCAATAAGTCGTGCAAGTGTGGGCAACAAGATATTTTCTGCATCACCTTCGACGATCATGACACCACGCGCGAAGAAGAGATTCGCCTTGGTTACATCAAGAAAGCGTTCAAGAAATCTATAGTCAAACGGCTCCAGTTTTGTTTCACCCTCCGCTAGAGAGAATGCATGCCCGTTCTGGATCATTACCATGTTGTCCAGACTTATGGCAGAAGCAAGATTAGGGCTATGTGTTGTGACGATAATCTGAACGCCCTTTTCAACGGCCTGATCCTGTAAGTATTTCATTACTCGTAGTTGGCGTTGGGTGTGTAGATGCGCTTCCGGTTCTTCAATGAGCAATAGCTTGCTGCCCTCGTCTTCCTGAGCCATGAGCAGAAGCTCGCAAGCCATGAAGAGCAGGTTGTTGGAACCCAAACCAAGCTTGCCGCTAGAAGCTTGATTGTTCCCTAAATTGAGGTCGAGTTTTTCCAGTAGTTGTCGTAATCGGTTATCTGACGAAGCAGTTGCGCCACTCACCTTGATGCTACTCTTTAAGCCATCATTATGAAGTGAAAGCTTGCTGAGGTGGGTGTCTATCTTGTCCCGTGTGTCATTTATCCCTTTCTGTTGCTCTAATAACGCGTTTGCATAATCACCTATTCCGAGAACATTGAGTTGTTTAGGGTCGGTACGTACATTGGGATCATAATCGAGACCAGAAGCCTTGACCTCCCCGGTTCGGTGGAGGACTTGGGATAAGCGCGATCCACGACCTGCTGACAATGCCGATTCGGCGTCACGCAGGGGCCGAAGATAGGTTGCTCTTAGCATTTCTCGCACTTCCGGGGCGAGTTGCGGACCATCCCCATTCTTTCCTGAGCGTATCTCAACACGGCGAAAAGGCCTGCCTTTCGGCGCCATTCCGGTATCAACAGCCATCCAGTTGACGCACAAAAAGGGCGGATCATCCTTTGCAGAATCTCCGTAAGTGAGATATTCGACAAAAGCCCTTTGATCTTGTGGGCTCAGTTCTTTGAATTTGCACATGATGCGGATTTCCTTTTTGGTGTCGTTCTGATAAAAGTCAGATTCCTCCAGTCGAATCCAGTCCTGATCCGTTGTGCCTAAAGCAAAACGTAAGGCATCAATTACCGTTGACTTGCCAGCGTCATTTTCGCCAACCAGTGCTGTAAGGCCCGATTTCAGAGGTACCACAAGAGCCTGATCACCGTCGCCAAACATCCTGAAATTCTCAATTCGTAATTCAGCAAGAAACATTTGAAATCCCCTCTCAGTTACGTCCTTGCAAAAATTCGAAATATCACAACCCAATCCAGAAACCGCTTCATCATCGTCTCAAGGGTGATGAAGAAACCACTGGATCGAGTGTGATTTCCGCACTCCCAGATCCATAACCACTTCACTCAAGATTAAAGCCCGCCAAATGTACCTGAAACAGGTGAGTTGGTCAAATTATCATGTGGCACACCCCTTGCTCTGCATCTTATGAAAACAGATTACGGCGCCGCTGCCGACGCTCACACGACATGGAGGTCATTGTGAAACAATCTCGCGCACTTTCCCGTTTCAGCATCACCCAGCAGGTCACCTTTCTTGTCGCCGTTTTCCTGCTCGGGTTCACCGTATTCATCTCCCTCTCAGCCTACATAACAAGCAAAACCTCGGTAAACGGCCCGATTTATAGGCAGATCGTCCAGGGCAAGGATGTGATCGCCGATATTCTCCCGCCGCCTGAATACATCATCGAGTCGTATCTGGTCGCCTTTCAGGCTAGTGATGAAGCAAATGCCGGACGGCGCGAGGAACTGACCAAAACCTTCGCCCGGCTGCACAAGGAATTCGAGGAGCGTCAGCAGTATTGGACAAAAGATCTGGCTGACGGTGAAATAAAGACGCTTATGACCGGCGATGCCGCCAAAGAAGCAAGGGCCTTCTTTGTCAGCGCCGAAAAGGAGTTCTTCCCCGCCGTGCAGCGTGGCGAGTATCAGGCGGCCCGAACCCTGCTGCATCAGACGTTGACACCGGAATACGAGCGACACCGGGTTGTTATCGACCGTATCGTTACCCTGACCAACGCCCGTAATGAGCAGATCGAAAAGGATACCGCCCGCCTGATCAGCCTGTGCCGGTGGGGAATGGTCGCGGTTGTGCTGTTGGTTATTGTCAGTGCGGTGCTCATTTCATTCTTTATCCTCAGGTCGATCCGGAGCACGATTGAAGAGTGCGCCGAGATTACCAACCGCATTGCAACTGGTGATCTGACGGCCGATGTTACGGTTTCCGGACGTGGTTCAATCAGGACGCTTCTGGAGAGCCTGGCTACCATGACTTTGCATCTGCGGGAAATCGTCGGGCAGGTTACGACAACCTCGGCCAGTCTGATTTCAGAATCCGAGCGTCTGCAGGCGTCATCGCAGCATATTGCCGCCGGTTCCGGCCAGATTGCCGCCGAAACGGTCGGCTTTGCCACGGCAACCAGCCAGCTGGCTTCGGCTTCGCGGGAAATATCGGAAAACTGCCATTCCGTTGCATCCAGCTCCGCCCAGGCTACCGACATTGCCGAATCAAGCGCCACGGTTGTGCAGGAATCCATCAACAGCATGCAGGCCATTGCCGAACGCGTCCGCGAAACCTCGGGGATTATCGATTCGCTCGGTACCCGTTCGGAACAGATCGGCGCCATCATCGAAACCATCGAGGATATTGCCGACCAGACCAACCTGCTGGCGCTGAACGCCGCCATTGAAGCGGCGCGGGCGGGTGAGATGGGGCGCGGCTTTGCGGTTGTGGCCGATGAAGTTCGGGCGCTGGCGGAACGGACCACCAGGGCGACCCGCGAGATTACCGGAATGATCGGCATGATCCAGAAGGAGACACGCCAGGCAGTCGTCTGCATGGAGGAAGGCGCGCGCGCGGTGGAAAACGGCAGTAGTGCCACGGCCCGTTCCGGTGAGGCGTTGACCGGCATCCGAGATGAGGTGGGGGGCGTGGCCCGGCAGATTACCCAGATTTCGATTGCTGCCGAGCAGCAGACTGCCGCAACGGTAGAGATCGATGATCATGTCCGTCAGATTTCCACCGCCATCGGCAGCACATCACGTGAAGCCGGTGCCGTTGCAGCAAGCGCCAGCCAGCTGTCGGTGTTGACGGGTGAATTACGTCAGCTGGTGGCGCGTTTTTCAGTGTAGCAATGAGTGCTGAATCGCATGGAGTTACTTCCGTAACGACAACGACGATTTGATTCAAGGGGGCCATTGATGGTATGGTCCCCTTTTTGCAACTCTGCATCATGTGGTCGCGACACCACCACGACTCACATTGCTTGGAGGTCTCTGCCATGAAGCTCATGTTCACATTGGTTGTTGCCATAATCTGCACACTGTTGCAGCTCAATCCGGCGGTGGCCGGAGAGGTCAGTATATCCGCCGCAGCCAGTCTGAAAGAGGTTGTCAACGAACTTTCGGCGAGCTATGCCAAAAAGAATCCTGGCGTGACGTTTATCAAGAACTATGGCGGTTCCGGCCAGTTGGCCAAACAGATCGAACAGGGCGTGCCAGCCGATATTTTCATCTCCGCCAACACGGAATGGATGGAGTATCTGAAGAGCAGAAGAGTTGTCGACGTGAAGAGTATTGCCACCTTTGCCTACAACGAACTGGTCTTTGCCGGCAGGCCGGATTTGAAAGTGAGCGGCATGCGGGATGTCGTCAAACTGGCCAGAATAGCCATCGGCAGCCCTAAAAGCGTTCCGGCCGGTGAATATGCCATGGAGGCTTTCGGGAAGGCAGGCATTGACAGGCAGCTGGAAAAGAAACTGGTCATGGCAAAGGATGTGCGTGAATGCCTGATGTATGCCGATCGCGGTGAAGTGGACGGGGCGTTCGTCTACCGGACCGATGCCTTGCAGGCGGCCAGGCATGCCGCGATACTGTTCACCGTGCCGCAGGATCTGTATCCCCGCGTGAGTTATCCCATGGCGCTGACGTTGTCCGGAGCAAAAAAGCATGAAGCGGCCGGCTTCCTTGCCTTTCTTAAATCCGCCGAGGCAAAAGCCGTCTTGACGAAACACGGATTTCAGGTCAAATAGAGCGTATGCCGAGTTTTTCAACCGTCGAATATGCCGCGATACTCCTGTCGCTGAAAGTGGCGTTCACCGCAACCCTGGTGTCGCTTCCGTTCGGCTTCGGCGTGGCGTACCTGATGACCTACCGTCGCTTTCGGGGCAAGGTTGTCCTGGATGTGCTCGTCAACCTGCCGTTGACGCTGCCGCCGGTGGTGATCGGCTACCTGCTGCTCATCCTGTTGGGGCAAAAGGGCTTCATCGGTCACTATCTGCTGGAGCCGCTCGGCATCAGGCTGATCTTTACCTGGAAGGCGGCGGTGCTGGCCACTGCGGTCGTGGGCTTTCCGCTGCTGGTGCGTTCGATCCGCATCGGCATGGAGGCCATCGATCCGCAGATTATCAAGGCGGCCCGTACGTTGGGGGCGGGGTGGCTGGACGCCATGTTCTCGGTCATCATACCGCTTTCGCTGCGCGGCGTGCTTGCCGGTTCGGCGCTGATGTTCGCCCGCGCCCTGGGTGAATTCGGCGCAACCATCATCGTGGCGGGAAACATACCGGGGGTGACGCAGACTATTCCGTTGGCGATCTATGACTATGCCAGTTCTCCAGACGGCGATGCCATGGCCATGATGCTCTGCGTGGTGTCCGTGGTCATTTCGGTGGTCGTGCTGCTGTTTCACGAATACCTGAGCCGTCGTATGATCAGGGTGGATTGATATGGAACTGCGCATTGCACTGAAGAAGCGGTTTGAAAGTTTCGACCTGGACATGGATGTGACGGTTTCCCATTTCAGGACCGGCGTCTTTGGGGTGTCCGGGAGCGGCAAGTCAACGCTGGTGAGCATGATTGCCGGCCTGGAGAGGCCTGACAGCGGCCTGATCCGGCTGAACGGCGAAACCCTTTTTGACGGCAGTACCGACATGCCGCCTGAAAAACGGCGCATCGGCATCATTTTTCAGCATCCGCACCTGTTCCCGCACTTGAGTACGGAAGGGAATCTGCGGTACGGCCTCAATCGCTGTACTGTTGACTGTCGCAGGGTCGATTTTGCGTCACTGGTAGAGGTGCTGAACATCGGCCACCTGCTGCAGCGGGGGGTCAACAAGCTCTCCGGCGGGGAGAAGCAGCGGGTAGCCATCGGACGCGCCGTACTTTCCAACCCGCGCCTGCTGCTGATGGACGAGCCGTTGTCGGCACTGGACGACGCCCTTCGTTTCCAGGTCATCGGTTATCTGAAGAGTGTCTGTGAAACCTTCTCGATCCCGTTCCTGTTTATCTCCCACTCGCTGCTGGAAATGCGCCTGATGGCCGACCAGGTGCTGAACGTCGCCGGCGGGCGCATCGTCGGCATCTCCAGCGCCGAAGAGCTGGCCCGGCAGCGGCTCGGCTCCAGCCAGGTCGGTTACATCAATCTGCTGAAAGTGGGGCGCCCCTCCGAATCCGGCACCATGTACGCCTACCCCTGGGGAACCACGCAGCTGCTGCTCTCCGCAGGTTCGGAACGCGCCGATTCCATCGCGGAACTTTCCTCCAAGGACATCATCCTCTTCAAGCAGCATCCGGAAGCCATCAGCGCCCGCAACCTGTTGCAGTGCACGGTGCGCTCCCTGTTCCATTCGGGAAGAAAGATCGGCGTGGAAATGGAGTGCGGTGGAAATACGCTCATTTCAGAGGTAGTTCAGGATGCGGTCAATGAACTGGGCATTGCTCCGGGGGGCACTGTCTTTGCCGCCATCAAGGCCTCGGCTTTCCGCATGCTGCCGGGGTGAATACCTTCCACCACCCCCTGTGCTTTTTACACAACCTCCCTCTGATTGACACAAGGACATTCTGTGTTATAGATGCTGGCAGTCTTACTTCACTAAAAGGAGCATGCCGTATGGGATCTAAAGGTCGTGAAATTATCGGAATGGACGTTGATACGCTGCTTGACCTGTTGCGCCGGGCTTATAGTGATGAATGGCTGGCCTATTATCAGTACTGGCTGGGGGCAAAGCTGGTCAAGGGGCCGATGAAGGATGCCGTCGGCGCAGAACTGCTCCAGCATGCCGCCCAGGAGCTAATGCACGCTGACATGGTTGCGATGCGCATAATCCAGCTTGGCGGAACTCCGGTTACGAAGCCGGAGGAGTGGTATGCACTGACTAACTGTGGTTACGATGCCCCTGATGACCCGTTCGTCAAAACCATTCTGATGCAGAATATAAAAGGTGAACAGTGCGCCATAGGCGTTTACAAACGTCTTATGGATATTACGAAAGACGCAGATCCGGTCACCTACAACATCGTGCTGCAGATACTTCAGCAAGAGGTTGAACATGAAGAAGACCTTCAAGCTCTATTGGAAGATTTTGAGCTGATGATGCGTGCCATGAAGGAATAACATAACAGGAGGAGTGACAGATGGCTGGAATCAAAGGGACCAAAACAGAGAAGAACCTTATGGAGGCTTTTGCCGGGGAATCTCAAGCTCGTAACAAGTACACCTACTTCGCTTCTGTAGCCAGGAAGGAAGGGTATGAGAAAATTGCCGAGTACTTTCTGGAAACAGCGGAGAACGAGAAAGAGCACGCAAAATTACATTTCAAGCATCTTGGCGGAATTGGGTCAACAATAGAAAACCTGAAGGCCGCGGCAGCCGGAGAACTCGAAGAGCATACCGACATGTATCCACGTATGGCTCAGGAAGCCAGGGAAGAAGGGTTTAACGACATTGCCTATGTCTTTGAAGCTATCGGCAAGATAGAGAAAGCACACAAAGAGCGCTATCTCACGTTGCTGGAAGAGGTTGAGGCAGGCACGTTCTTCGCCAAAGACGAGAACGTCACATGGAAATGCCGCAACTGCGGACATATCCATGAGGGCAAGGAGGCGCTGAAAATCTGTCCGGTCTGCAAACATCCGCAGGCCTATTTCGAACTGGTGGAAGATCACTATTAAAACAGCCCTGCTGCCGGGTTTGACACGTTCAGTATGCGGGTGATGTACTGGGCACCACTCCCGGCAGCACCGTTTAAATGCCGTGGTCAAGGCTTCGGCATTCCCCATTCTCCCCGGCTGATTATATTTTCAGCACCTGCCTGCGCCGTCGGCGAATTCCCCCTTCAAAATCCACAGTCACGTTCGCATGTTTTGTAAGCAATTAATTGCAACACGCTGTTATTGCTAAATAAAATAATATTGGCACACCCTATGCTTTAATCTGAATCAAACGACACGAAGTACGAGATAAACAAAATTATACGTAAGTTCAGGCAAAGGCGCCTCCGTAATACCGGGGCGCCTTTTTATTTGCCCCGCACTAAACCCCCACATGCTCACGGATGGGTGAGCGAAAGGAGCAACACAATGAGACAGATCGCAATTTACGGCAAAGGCGGCATCGGCAAATCAACAACAACCCAGAACACGGTGGCAGGACTCGCCTCTCTCGGCAAGAAGGTCATGATCGTCGGCTGTGACCCTAAAGCCGATTCAACCCGTCTGATTCTGCACGCCAAGGCACAGAATACGGTTATGGATCTGGTACGCGAACTGGGAACCGTTGAGGACCTGGAATTACAGGACGTCATGAAGATCGGTTACGGCGATATCAAATGCGTTGAGTCCGGCGGACCTGAGCCGGGTGTCGGTTGTGCAGGGCGTGGCGTTATCACAGCCATCAACTTCCTGGAAGAGAACGGCGCCTATACCGATGACCTCGATTTCGTCTTCTATGACGTCTTGGGCGACGTTGTCTGCGGCGGTTTCGCCATGCCGATCCGTGAAGGGAAGGCCGAAGAGATCTATATCGTCACCTCCGGTGAAATGATGGCCATGTATGCCGCCAACAACATTTCCAAAGGTATTCTCAAATATGCGTCGTCCGGCAAGGTTCGTCTGGCTGGCCTCATCTGCAACGCCAGAAAGACCGACATGGAGTTCGAACTGATTTCCGAGCTGGCCCGTCGTCTCGGCACCCAGATGATCCACTTCGTTCCCCGCGACAACCAGGTTCAGAGAGCCGAGCTGCGCAGGATGACCGTTATCGAGTACTCCCCGGAACACCCGCAGGCAAAAGAGTATCTGACCCTGGCTCAGAAGATCGCCGACAACAAGATGCTGGTTGTCCCGACTCCGCTTGAGATGGAGGAACTGGAAGAGCTACTGATGAAGTTCGGCATCATGGAAGAGGAAGATGAGTCGATTGTAGGCGTAGCAGAGCAGGCAGCAGCGTAGTGGTTTAATACACAAGAACTTTCAGGAGTGGGATTTTTTCGTCCTGGCAAGGCTGTCGAGGAAACGGGCGGAGGCGTAGCATTCGCAACGCCGCACAACCGGTTCCGAAGACTTACGCAGCCAGGGCGGAAAAGGCCCGCTCCCAATAGGAGACATATTATGTCAGACAAGATACGAAAAATTGACGGCATCACCAAGGAATCCACCGAGGCATTGATTGCCGAGACCCTGTCGGTGTACCCGGAGAAAGCCAAAAAGAAACGCGCTCCGCACCTTGGCGCCAATGACCAGGCATCCGGCTCGGCCTGCGTCAAATCCAACAAGAAAACCGTTCCCGGTGTCATGAGTGCCCGCGGCTGCGCCTACGCCGGAGCAAAGGGCGTTGTCTGGGGCCCGATCCGCGACATGGTGCACGTCTCCCACGGTCCGGTCGGCTGCGGCTGGTACTCCTGGGGCACCCGCCGCAACATGATGACCGGCATCACCGGCGTTACCAGTTTCCCGATGCAGTTCACTTCCGATTTCCAGGAAAAGGACATCGTCTACGGCGGCGACAAGAAGTTGAAGACCCTGCTGGCAGAAGCGCACGACCTGTTCCCGCTGGCCAAGGGGATCTCGGTCCTCTCCGAATGCCCGGTCGGTCTGATCGGCGACGATATCACCCAGGTTGCCAAGGCATCCTCCAAAGAGCTGGATCTGCCGATCATCCCCTGTAACTGCGAGGGTTTCCGCGGCGTGTCGCAGTCGCTCGGCCACCACATCTCCAACGACACCATTCGCGACTACATCATCGGCACCCGCGAATATGCCGAGCCGGAAAGCCCCTATGACATCGCCCTGATCGGCGAATACAACATCGGCGGCGACGCCTGGTCAACCAAGCCGCTGCTCGAAGAGTGCGGTCTCAACGTCAAGGCTGTCTGGACCGGCGACGGCGAACTGGACAAGATCGCCGCTACCCACACGGTAAAGCTTAACGTCATCCACTGTTACCGTTCCATGAACTACATGTGCAAGGTCATGGAAGAAAAATACGGCATCCCCTGGATCGAGCTCAACTTCTTCGGGCCGACCAAGATCAGGGAGAGTCTGCGCAAACTGGCCGAGCTGTTCGACGACACCATCAAGGCCAAGGTGGAAGCCGTTATCGCCAAGTACGATCCGATCATGCAGGGGATCATCGAAGAATACAAGCCGCGCCTGGACGGTAAAAAGGTCATGCTGCTGGTCGGCGGCCTCCGTCCGCGCCACACCATCGGCGCCTATGAAGACCTGGGCATGGATTGTGTCGGCTCCGGGTACGAATTCGCCCACAACGACGATTACGACCGCACCTCGCCGGAAATGCCCGATGCCACCGTGGTCTACGACGACCCGTCCGAATACGAGTTCGAGAAGTTTGCCGATGCCTTGAAGCCCGACCTGATCGGCTCCGGCATCAAGGAAAAGTACGTGTTCCAGAAAATGGGTATCCCGTTCCGTCAGATGCACAGCTGGGACTATTCCGGTCCCTACCACGGCTACAAGGGATTCGAGGTGTTTGCCCGCGATATCGATATGGCGATTAACAGTCCCACGTGGAAGCTGGTCAAAGCACCGTTCTAGGATCTACCACCCCCCAGCCCCCTCCTGAATCAGGAGGGGGAGCAATAAAGAATCTCCATCCTATTTTAGGAGTACCCTCTGGGGCATAAAGGGCTAGGGTGGTAAAGGTTTTCAATTAAACAATATCCGCCCTGTGAACAGATGAGTTCCGGGCGGCTAAAGGAGTAAATCATGTCAAACTTACTAGGACTTGAAGTCAAAAAGATCGTCGAGACCTCGCCCGAAGAAATTGAAAAAGTCCAGAACTGGATCAACACCGACGAATATAGGGAAAAGAACTTTGCCCGTCAGGCGCTGGTGATCAACCCTGCCCATGCCTGTCAGCCTCTGGGGGCACAGCTGGCCGCCCACGGTTTTGAAGGGACGCTCCCCTTCGTGCATGGTTCGCAGGGGTGCGCTTCCTACTACCGTTCCACCCTGAACCGCCATTTCCGCGAGCCAGCTCCGGCGGTGTCCGACTCCATGACCGAGGACGGCGCCGTGTTCGGCGGCCAGAACAACCTCCACGAAGGACTGGAGAACGCCAACGCCATCTATAAGCCCAAGATGATTGCGGTGTTCACTTCCTGCATGCCGGAGGTTATCGGCGACGACCTGACCGCCTTCATCAAAAACGCCAAGCAGAAGAACTGCGTTCCGAAGGATATGCCGGTGCCTTACGCCAACACCCCGAGCTTCAACGGTACTCATATCCATGGCTACGACTCCATGCTGGTGTCGATCCTCCAGACCCTGACCGAGGGAAAACAGATTGAAGGTCGCTGCACCGGCAAGCTGAACCTGATCGCCGGCTGCGATTTCAACACCGGCGACTACCGCGAGTACAAGCGTATCCTGGAAGCCTTCGGCATTCCGACTACCATCCTGGCTGATCTTGCCGACAGCTTCGATTCGCCCTGCGACGGCAGCTATCACGTCTACGCCGGCGGTACCAAGCTGGAAGACGCCGCCGACTCGATAAACGGCAAGGCCACCATCGCCATCGGTCCGTACGCCACGCCGAAAACCTTCGGCTTTATCAAGGACAACTACTCCGGCAAGCACGTTACCCTGCCGATGCCGATGGGTATTGAAAAGACCGATGCTTTCATCATGAAGGTGGCCGAACTGTTCGGCAAGGAAGTGCCGGCATCGCTGATCAACGAGCGCGGCCGCGCCGTCGATGCCATCACCGACTCGCATCAGTACATCCATGGCAAGAAATTTGCCGTCTACGGCGACCCGGACTACCTGACCGGTTATGTCTCCTTCCTGCTGGAAATGGGCGCCCGTCCGCACCACATCCTCTGCAGCCGCGGCTCCAAGAAACTCGAAAAAGAGTTGCAGGCGCTGCTGGACGGTTCCATGTATGGCAAAGAGTGCACAATCTACATGAACAAAGACCTCTGGCATCTGCGCAGCCTGCTGATGACCGATCCGGTCGATGCCGTCATCGGCGACAGCCACGGCAAGTTTGCCGCCCGCGACGCCAAGATCCCGCTGTTCCGTTTCGGCTTCCCGATCTTCGACCGGGTCAACAAGCACCGCTACCCGATCATCGGCTATCAGGGCGCGGTCAACATGCTGACCGAGATCTGCAACAAGTTCATCGATATCAAGGATGAGACCTGTGAAGATCAGTACTTTGAGTTGATGCGGTAGGTTGATAAAATTGAAACAGAAGCAAGAAAGGGCGCTTCCCGGTGGGGGCGCCCTTTCGTTATGCAATGAGAATGTTCTTAGGATTTCTCCCGGTGCGAAATTATCGATCCATTCCCTGTCAGATCTCTATCCTGAACTCTGCGCCATCGCCACGATTGCGAACGGTAAGGCTTCCTCCCATATTTTTTTCAATGATGATCTTGGACATGTACAGGCCAATGCCGGTGCCCTGAATGCCTTTGGTACTGACGTACGGTTCGAAGATCGCTTCAAGTATATCTTCGGGAATACCACCGCCATTGTCGGCGATGGTAATGATAGATTTACCGTTTTCAACCGAGGAGCCGATGGTTACGTGCCTCCCGTCAGTTTTTTGATCCAGCAGCGCATCCCGGGCATTCTGCAGGATATTCAGGAGCGCCTGCGAGAACTCGTTGGGATAGCCATTGATCCATGCTTCGCCATCGGCATGATGTATAACTCGTATTTGATTATGTTCGAAACTGTCATTAACCAGGTTGAGGGCCTGCTGAAGTGCCCTGTTGATACAAAAGTCGATCTTCTCCTTGTCCGGTTTGAAAAAGCTCCTGAAGTCATCGATGGTCTGTGACATATGCTGAACCAGTTTCATAGACTCCTGCACGCTCTTATCGAGAAACTCCTTGTTGAAATGGCCCGTGTCGTAAAACAGGGAGAGACGCTGGATGTGCAACCCCAGGGAGTTCAAAGGCTGGCGCCACTGGTGCGCGATGTTGTTGATCATCTCTCCCATGGCCGCCAGACGGCTCTGCTGAAGGAGCAGCTGGTCTTTTTCGCGAAGTTGTGCAGTCCGTTTCACAACCATGGATTCCAGCATTTCACTGTACTGTTGCAGCGATTCTTCCAACCTTCTTCGGTCAGTAACATTCAGCACCAGGGAGAGGATCGAGCGCAGGTTGCCCAGTCCATCCAGCAATGAAGAATTATACCACTCGCAGAAGACGACCGATCCGTCCTTGCAGTAGTTGCGGTTAGCCGAGAATCGGCGGCGGTTTGTTCCTTTCAGTAAGTCGGAAGAGACCTCGGCGACCTGTTCCTCATCTTCCGCATAGATCCAGTGGAGATCCTCCATGCGCTTGCCCAACACCTCATCGGCTTTCCACCCGAACATGTGCTCTGCTGCTCCGGACCACCGGATAAGCCGCATATCCGGCCCCCATTCGATCACCGCCAACGGCGAATTGTCAATGTGATAGCTCAGCCGCTGTGACAACTCTGCAAGTTGCTCCTCAACCTGCTTGCGTTTGGTAATATCAACCGTTACAGCCACGCCGCCGATTACGTTGCCATCCCTGTCCCGTATGGGGGCGCCCGACGCCTCCGCAAACCAGCGCCGTCCGCCCGGCATTTCGATTTCAAGCTCCATGGGCTCGATTTCCCGGTTCTCGGCAACGGCGCGTTGCAGCGGCAGCTCAACATCGCTGATCTGTTTTCCCTGGCGGAAGAAGCGTACCTGACGCCCCGGAGCATCGCTGTCAATGGCAGAGGCAGACAGGTTGTCCTCTTGTTTTGTCTCAAACTGGGCCAGCACGGCCGGATTTCCCCTAACGTTCCGGCACGTGGGGTCATCCGAGTAGCTGATCCCCACCGGCACGGCCTCCATGATTGCCCGCAGACGCTGTTGCGTCTCGACAAGTTCCAGCTCTGCCTGTTTGCGACCAGTAATGTCAAAGTTGACGCCCATGAAGCGGATGGCCCGTCCTCCGGCCTTATTTTCAAAGGCGAAGCGCCCCTTCCCGGCCAGCCAGCGTTCCTCGCCGTCGGCGCGCACAATTCGGAACTCAGTGTCCAGTACCCCGGACTGTAGCGCTTCTTCCCATTGTGCCGTGACCGATGCGATATCATCGGGATGGACGTAACGGAAAAAGACATCCGGATTGCTGACGACTTCGCCCGGTTTCAGCCCAAGCAACTCGAACTCGACTTCGTTCCATCGCCCCGCGCCGCTTTGGAGGTCAACCTCGAAGGTCCCCATGGAACTGGATTGGAGCACCGACTTCAGACGATCCTCGCTCTCCTGTAAAACTAACGTTGAAAGCTCACGTTCGGCAGAGACGTGTGTCTGTATCTCGGCTTTGTGAGCGCGGGCCTGGGCGCGGTGCATTGCCTCGGCGATAACCGAGATCAAGGTGCCGCTCAGAAAGAAGATGGTCAGGGCCAGCAAATCGACAGGTTGCTTTAAGGAAAAGTGCTCAACCGGCTCCATCCAGAAGTAGCTCGCCAGAAGCGCCGAAATAACTGTTGCCAGCAGGCCGGACCACACCCCTCCGTAGAGGGCCGCCAGCATTACGGCGGGATAGAACACAGTAAAAACATAGCGAGTTCCCAGCGCTTGCAGGATTGTCAGGCGCATGGCAGCAGCGGCGATGACCAGGGCGATGGCCATGCCATACCGATTGAACGTCCCGATAGCCGCCTGCCCACATCCCTGCTGAGGCACGGAACCGGCCGGTTCAGGCGACTGCTGCTGGTTGCTATCTGTTTCACTGTTCACGGGATACTCTCTCGATTGGCGGTGTGGCCTGAAAAGGGTGCAGGTACATATACGCCTTCGTACACCAGCGGTGGCGGTGGCGTCAAGCCATCTTTCCGCAGGTTCTGCTATTGTATGCCAGTTACAGAATAGTGCTATCGTGCCGCTTCGCATGGCGCGCTCTTTGTGTGCTGTCTCCGATTGCATTCATCAACCGCTGGAGTGTATAGTGTTGACCGTTATTAACCATAGGAGGCCTAAACCCGATGCCGATGACAATTTTTGAGGCGATGAGCGGCAACATCAGCTCCTTTCTCGGTGGCGCCGAAGTCGTCCTGACTTCTGTTCCCGAACGTCCGCGGCATGAGGGGCACACGATCTTCCTGCCGGTCGTGACGGACGGGCGCGAGTTTCTGTTCTGTGCCACGCGCAAGAACATCCCGTTCACACGGCTGGAAGAGTCGTTCTGCGGGGAGCTGCTGACGGCATTTGCCATGCTGTACAGCGGTTTCAGACAGGAGGGGTATGCGGCGCAATTCAGGACGGCCCTGGTTGCCTCCATCATGGATATCACGGTCGCCCGCTCCCTGCGCGGGGATCATCGCAAGGGGTTCTGGCCCATTCAACAGCTTATTCAGCTGTTAAAGAACCTGTCCTATCAGAAGTACGAAGGGAAGCCGGCTACCACCGGGGTGATCATCCATCGTACGACACCGGCGGAATTGCGTGCCGTGATGAGACAGCGCAAGCACACGCTGGCCCCTCTGAAAAGTTCGCAAAGCATCGCCCCCGGCTTTTTTGACAATCCCCTGACCTACCGCTTTATCGACGGCACGAATCTGTTCTTTCTGGCCGGTATCCAGATGCAGGTCAACGGCATCGTCAAGATAGCGGATACCGCTCTGTTGAACGAAGTGGAGCGGCAGACCCAGCGGGAGCTGTTCTCCATCATCAGGAGGAGCGGGGCGGGCGCGTTTGCCGTCACGGTGAACGAGGCCTCGGATATCGAGGTGCTCACCAGTCCGGCCCGGATCATGGTAAGGCGAAAAGGGATGTGGAGTATTTTCGACCCGGACATCTTCCGGGCGTTCCTGGCGGGCAGTATCGAGGCGTCAGCGGCGGAAGATCTCATCTGGACGCTCTATGCGCTCTCGAAGATGCGCTACGGCACGGTTGTCATGGTGTATGGCGGCAGCGGACAAAAACTGGCCGAACTGAAAAAAGGGGCCGTCGGTGGTGCTGATCCGATCGGCCGGCTGCTGATAGAGCGGGTGAAAAAACGGGGGGTCAGCGAGCTGAAGAAATCGGGGACGCTGCTCAGAATCCTGTCATCGGACGGCCTCACCGTGTTCAACGCGAAGGGGAGGCTGCTTGACACCGGTTTCATCATCGATACTTCCCACGCACGGGAGATGGTGGCCGGTGGCGGGAGGACCACTGCAGCCTGCGCCGCGTCACATTTCGGCAAGGTTATCAAGGTGTCGCAGGATGGCCCGATCGAGCTCTACGAGAACGGCACGCAGATCTACCGATTCGGATAAAACCAGAATCAAATCTTCTGAACCGCAAAGACGCTAAGAACGCAAAGGAAAAACAGGAAAAGTGTTAACTTGGTTGGTTTGAATACAAGTTTTCATAATGAACTTTGAATTTCTTTGCGCCCTTTGCGTCTTTGCGGTTCAAAAAAGGCTTTAGAGAAACAAAGCGCTTCAACCGAATTCTATCGCACACCACCACGCCGCCACCACAATTCCGCCGCTTGCCAGCGCCAGCAGGGCGTTGAGCACGGCTCCCGGCCGCCCGTATTTTCCCACCGGATATTCCGTCGCAATCCCCAAAACCACCCCGCAGCCGAACCCGAACAGGTGAGCCCCCAGGTCGGTGTTTTTCCCTTCGGTGCCAAGCAGCGCCAACAGGGCCAATCCCGAGGCGACCGGTATGAACCAGCGCCGCTGCAGATGGTGACGGTAACGCACCATGCTGATGGCAGCGAGAATTCCAACCGCGCCGAAAACAGCCGTGGATGCCCCGACCGAACGGTGTGCCGGTGACTGCACCAGGGCATTGAGCAGATTGCCGAGGGTGCCGGAGCCGAGCAGCAGGCTCCAGGCCAGTCCGGAGCCGAGCTCACGGCAGAGCAGAATGATGAACAGGCCGCCGATCGTCAGATTGCTGAGCAGGTGGGTCAAGTCGCCATGCAGCGTAAGTGCGGTGACGAGGCGCCACCATTGGCCGTCCAGAATTTTTTCGGCATGGGCAGCGCCAAGCTCGTTCAGGTCGATGATACCGCGCCCAGGCAGGGACATGCCGAGCAGGTTCAGGTTGTGGAGGATTGCCAGCAGGATCAGGACTGAAACGGTTGGCAGGGTGTTTTCGATCAAGTGCCGTGCGGCCGGGAGCGCGGGTGGCCAGCCCCGATTGGCTTCTTCGTACAGGTTCAACTCCCTGAGGGCGCTCTCCATCTGCTGTTCAGGCACAAGCAATCGCCAGGTGGCCCCGTCTGGCTCGATACAGCAGGGGATGGAGCGCGAGTCGAGCACGAGCGCCCAGGCGTGCGCCTGCTGCCTGGTCAGAACGGGGCCGGAACGTGAGAGGACCGGTCTCCAGGAGTTGTCGCCGTTGTCATGCGGAATATTCGTGAAGTCCATGGAGTCTACTATAATCACGAAAAGGAGGAAATGCCATGCAGGTATCAAATAATTTCAACTACTCCCTTGAGTTGCCGTGGTTATCGGTTATAATTAAACGCAATTTCGAATAGTTTGCCGCCAGTTGTCCAAACGATGTGCCTTGCCCATGAGCATGCTGAATCCGGAAGATTGTTTTGAACCCCGTCGAGTTCATAAAGCTGCTGTCAGACGAAAGGAGCGCATGCCATGCGATATGTTTCAGCGAAAAGTATCCTTACCGACCCGTACCGGGCAGGGCTTGAAATAGGGGAAGCGCTCGCTCCTGTTTCTCCTGAAGTGGTGCTCCTGTTTGCCTCCATGTCTTACGACCCTGATTTTTCCGATTTTTTCGAGGCGCTCTATGAGGGGCTCGGCACAAAATCGGTTATTGTCTTTGGCGGAACCGGTGACGGCATCTACGAGAGCAGCGGGGCGGAAAACTATGGCGTCAGCGCGCTCGGCATCAACAGCGGCGGCAGGGTTGCCTGGAGCACGGCCCTTGAACAGGGGGTGAACGCTGATTCCTTTGGAGCGGCACGGGAATGCGCACGTAAGGCAATGGCAGCCTCCCCCTCACCAGCCGGTTTTCGCATGATTCTCGCCGACGGCGCCCGTGCCGATGGCCATGCCATTGTGGGCGGATGTGCGGCGGAAATCTCCGGGCCTTTCTTTGGAGGACTGACCGGTGATGATCGCAAGTTTACCCGCAGCAAGGTTTTTTTGAACGGCCGGGAATACGAAGATGCCGTGGCGATGCTTTCCGGCTGCGGTGACATCAGCTTTGCCGTCAATGCCGCCAGCGGCTGGACGCCGGTCGGCAGTGAAGGCGTCGTTGAGGATAATCAGGGGTGCGAGATCCGCACGATCAGCGGAAAGAGTGCCCTCGACTTCATGGCCCGGGAACTGGGCAAACCGCTGGGAGAGGCTGATATCGGGATCGTGCCGTTGGCCGCCTACCAGCAGGGTTCGGCGGAGCACTTCTGCCTGCGGACCCCCTCCCACCTCCATCACGACAGCGGGGCGGTTACAACCTTTGGCAGTGTGGAACCGGGAACGATCGTCAGGGTCTGCAGCGCATCCCGGGAGGATGTGCTCAGGGGCGTCGAGGACACTCTGGACGGACTGATGCCGGAATCGCTCGGTTTTACCCCCGCCGCCGCCATAATCATCAGCTGCGCCGGAAGGAAGTGGCTGACGGCGGACCGCGGCGAAAAGGAACTGGCCGCACTGCAGCGCAGACTCGGCCTTTCGATCCCGCTGGTCGGTTTCCCCTCGTTCGGCGAGATCAGCCCGTTCCGCCTCAAAGGGGATGGCTATACCGCCGTCAGTTTCCACAATGTAACCTTTGTCGTCTGCCTGATAGGGTGAAGCCATGAACCAACGACTCTTTTCGCTCTGCACCCCCTGCCCCGAAGGATTCAGCTTCTGCGGCGAGTTCCGGGCCCGTGATTTCCGCAGCGCCCCCTTTGCCCTCCACGCCCAGTCACTGGAGGCTGCCGGCGAATTCCTCGGCAGCCACATGGAGCGCCTGGCCGGGGTGATCCTGGTGCCCGGTAAGCACCTTTCAACCCGCACACTGACAGCAATGCTCTCCGTTATTACATTTTCGCCGACCCTGATCCCCTATCTGGCTGATTTTGCCGGTCATCAGCTGCGACAGCTCGATCAGATCGTCAGCAACGAAGAACGCACCGCACGCCTTGAGCTGGAGCATGAGCGCCTGTCCGACGACAGCCGCCGTGCCGCCGAGGAGTTCGAGCAGTTCCGATCCAGCCTGTTGCGCGAAATGGAGGAACGGCGTGCGGCGGAACGGCATCTGGCCGATAGCGAGGAACGGCTCCGCCAGATCATCTCCTCGACCGGCGAGGCGATCTACGGGGTAGACACCGAGGGGAAATGTATTTTTGCCAACGAGTCATGCCTCAGCAGCCTGGGGTACCAGTACATCGGCGATGTGCTGGGGCGCAACATGCATGAACTGATTCACTACCATACTCCCGATGGCAAACCGGTGCCGGTGGAGGAATGCCGGATCTTCAAGGCGTTCCGCGAAGGGGTGGGGGTAAAGGTCGAAGGTGAATTTTTCTGGCATCGGGACGGCACCTGCTTTCCGGTGGAATATTCATCCTACCCGATTCGCAAGGATGGAACAATTGTCGGAGGCGTGGTGATCTGGCGCGATATTACCGAGCGCAAGCGGCTTGAACAGGAGCTGCGCGACAACCGGAGCTTCCTGGACAGCATTATCGAACATCTCCCCAACATGGTTTTTGTCAAGGATGCCGCAGAGCTGCGTTTTGTAAAGTTCAATCGGGTCGGTGAAGAGCTGCTGGGAATTCCCCGTGAAGAGTTGATCGGAAAGAGTGACTATGATTTATTCTCCAAAGATGAGGCTGATTTCTTTACGTCGAAAGATCGGGAGGTCCTGTCCGGGGCACGGGTTGTCGATATACCGGAAGAAACGATTCAGACGAGATTCGGGCAGAGGGTGCTGCATACTAAAAAAATTGCCGTAACGGACCATGACGGCGTTCCCCGCTATCTGCTGGGTATTTCGGAGGACATCACCGATAAGAAACAGGCCGAAGAGGAGCACCACAAGCTGGAGCAACAGCTGCTGCACGCGCAGAAACTGGAGAGCCTTGGGGTGCTGGCCGGCGGCATCGCCCATGACTTCAACAACATCCTGACCGCCATCATCGGCAACGCCGACCTGGCCCTGATGCGGATCAACCGTGAATCCCCGGCGGTTGACAACCTGCAACGCATCGAACAGGCCGCCTCCCAGGCTGCCGACCTTGCCAAGCAGATGCTGGCCTACTCCGGCAAAGGTAAATTCATGGTAGAAAGCCTGGATATGAACCGCCTGCTGGAAGAAATGCTGCACATGCTGGAAGTCTCCATTTCCAAGAAAGCGGTGTTGCGCCTCAACCTGCATCGGCCGCTCCCGCTGGTAGATGTCGATGCCACCCAGGTGCGCCAGATCCTCATGAATCTGGTTATCAATGCCTCGGAAGCGATCGGGGATCGGAGCGGAGTCATAACGGTAACAACCGGTTGCATGGAGTGCGACTCCGCTTACCTCAAAGACGTCTGGCTGGCGGAAAACCGGAGCAACGGCCTCTACGTCTACCTGGAAATATCCGACACCGGCTGTGGCATGGACAGTGAAACCCTCGGACGCATCTTCGACCCGTTCTTTACGACCAAGTTCACCGGCCGCGGCCTGGGGATGGCGGCGGTTCTCGGCATAGTGCGCGGACACCGCGGAGCGATTAAAGTTTACAGCGAACCTGGCCAGGGCACGAATTTCAAGATCCTGTTGCCGGCCTCGGGTAAACCGGTTGGAAGTTTCACTGAAGAAACGGAAAAAGAAGAGTGGCACGGCAGCGGCACGGTTCTGCTGGTAGACGACGAAGAGAACGTGCGCAGCATCGGGAGAGAGATGCTGGAAGAACTCGGTTTCACCGTTATTACCGCCAACGACGGCCGCTTTGCGCTGGATATTTTTGCTGCCACCCCTGGCATATACTTCGTGATCCTGGACCTGACCATGCCGCATATGGATGGTGAACAATGCTTCAGGGAACTGCGGCGGATCAATCCTGAAGTCTGTGTTCTCATGAGCAGCGGCTACAACGAGCAGGAAGTAACGCAGAAATTCACCGGCAAGGGACTGGCCGGCTTCATCCAGAAGCCGTACAAGCTGTCGGAGCTGCGGAAGGCGATCAGGGGGATGGCAGGGGTCTGTGGGCAGGCCAGATCATGACCGGAACAGGACATTTTCAACGGGAGCAGATGCATGGATAAGCCGATTACCGTTACAGACAGCGCCGCCAGAACGGAACTGAAGGGATGCGGGTCCGTCGAACAGGACCTCGTCGATGCCAGGCAGCAGCTTGAAACCATCTTTGATACCATGCAGGCCGGGATTATCCTGGTGAACCCGCAGGGGATCATAACCTTTGCCAACCAGCGCATGGCGGACATGTTCGGCTGGCCTCTCGAAGATCTGGTCGGTTCCGGTTATTCCGGGCACGTCCACCCCGACCAGCGTAATGCCGGCGACGAGCGGATGCGCAGCCTTATTGCCGGAAAAATTGATCATGTTCACCACGAGCGCCATTACGTTCGCCGGGATGGCAGCGATTTCTGGGGGCACCTGAGCGGCCGGCGCCAGGAGGATGGCCAGGGGAATCTGGTCTCGCTGGTGGGAGTCATTGCCGATATTTCCGAGATCAAAAATGCGCAGCAGGCGATTCAGGAGAGTGAAGAGCGCTACCGTACCATTGTTGAAAATATGCAGGATGTCTATTACCGTGCCGATACCGAGGGGAAGCTGGTCATGGTCAGTCCCTCGGGGGCGGAGATGCTTGGCTATGACAGTGTTGAGCAGATTCTGGGGTGCAGCATCAGGGACATCTTCTACTACGATCCGGAAGAACGGGATGCCTTTCTCCACAACCTGAGGCTCAAAGGCAAAATTTCAGGATACGAATTGACCCTCAAGAGCCGTGGAGGTTCCCCCGTGCCGGTGTCCGTTTCCAGCCACCTGCTCTTCGCTGCGGATGGCTCATTCATGGGCGTTGAGGGGGTCTGCCATGATATCAGCCAGTTCAGGCAGGCAATGGACAACCTTAAAGCGAGCGAAGACAAGTTTGCCCGGGCCTTCAATTCTGCGCCGGTTTTAATGTCTATCAGCTCAATTGAGGACGGCCGTTATCTGGAGGTGAACGACAGGTTTTGTGAAATATCCGGTTTCAGCCGCCAGGAACTGCTCGGTCGCACTTCGATCGAACTCGGCTGGTTTTCTTCTGCCGAGAGAGAACGGGTAATTGCATTATTCAAGCTCGAAGGACGCATCCACGACATGGAGATTCCCCTGACCGCCAAAGATGGCAGGACCGTGTACTGTCTCTATTCGGCGGAACAGATAACACTAGAAGGTGAGAGCCGGCTGCTTTCCATCGCCACTGACATAACCGAGCGCAAGCGTGTCGAAAGTGCCCTGCAGGAAAGTGAACTGAAATTCAGGACCCTGTTTGCGACCCTTCAGGATGCGATCTACCTGACACGGGCAGACGACGGCCAGATTGTTGAATGCAGCGACAAGATGAGCGGGTACGCACGGGACGAGCTGATCGGTCGATCGACAATGGAATTGAACCTCTGGGCTGACATGAACCAGCGGCAGCAGGTCGTGGATCTGGTCAGGGCTGACGGGTTTGTCAACGACTTCGAGGCGACCTTCAGGCGCAAGGACGGGACGGTCTTTTCCGGATCGATATCAACCAATGTCCTCACATTGCACAACGGCACGTTCCTACTTTCCGTTATTCGCGACATGACCGAACGCAAGCGCGCTGAAGAGTCCCTGCAGGAATCCCGTGAGCTTTTCATGCTCTTCATGAAGTACACGCCGGTTTATACCTTCATCAAGCAGATCGAGGGGGGCCAAAGCAGGGTCATCCAGGTAAGCGACAACTTTGTTGATATGGTCGGCAAGCCTGCCGAAGAGCTGCGGGGACGCACGATGTATGAACTGTTCCCGGCGGAATTTGCCCGTAAAATCACGGACGACGACGTGGCGGTGGTGAATGGCAGGAAAGTCATTCAGCTTGATGAGGACCTGAACGGCCGTAACTACACGACCATCAAATTCCCTATCTACAGGGAGGGGAGAGACAGCCTCATTGCAGGATTCACCATTGATGTGACCGAGCGAAAACGCAATGAGGAAGAGCGCCGGCATATGGAACAGCAGCTTGTCTACGCACAGAAGCTGGAAAGCCTCGGGGTGCTGGCCGGCGGCATTGCGCACGACTTCAACAACATCCTGATGACAATCGTGGGCAATGCCGATCTGGCCCTGATGCGGCTCAGCAAGGAATCACCGGTCGTGGATAATCTCCACTGCATCGAGCAGGCGGCCGCGCGGGCCGCCGACCTTGCCAGGCAGATGCTGGCGTATTCCGGCAAAGGGAAGTTTGTGGTCGAGAGTATCGATCTGAACCGCCTGCTGGAGGAGATGCTGCATATGCTGGAAGTCTCGATTTCCAAGAAAGCGGTACTGCGGCTGAACCTGACCAAACCGCTCCCGCTTGTTGAGGCTGACGCCACCCAGATGCGCCAGATCATCATGAACCTTGTCATCAACGCTTCCGAGGCGATCGGTGACAAGAGCGGGGTGATCGCCATCAACACCGGCTGCATGGACTGTGACCGGAACTACCTGAAGGACGTCTGGCTGGATGAGAACCTTTCCGGCGGCCTCTATGTCTACCTTGAGATAGTTGACAGCGGCTGCGGCATGAGCCGGGAAACGCTGGACAGGATTTTTGATCCGTTCTACACGACCAAATTCACCGGCAGGGGCCTTGGCATGGCTGCGGTGCTCGGCATTGTCCGGGGGCACCGTGGGGCTATCAAGGTTTCCAGCGAACCGGAAGCTGGAACCACCTTCAAAGTGCTGTTTCCCGCCAGTGGCAAACCTGCCGAACTGTTTGACGAAGTGCCGCACCATGAGGACCGGAAAAGAGCCGGCACCGTGCTGCTTGTGGACGATGAAGAGACGGTGCGCGGCATAGGGTCGGAAATGCTGAAAGAGCTTGGCTTCACGGTCATCACTGCTGATGACGGGAGAAAAGCCATCGATGTTTTCCAGCAGAACCTGGATGTCTGTTTTGTCCTCCTCGATCTTACCATGCCGCATATGGACGGCGAGCAGTGCTTCCGAGAACTGCGCCGGATCAAGCCGGATGTCAGGGTGATCATGTCCAGCGGTTACAACGAGCAGGAGGTCACACAGAAGTTTGCGGGCAAGGGGTTGAATGGCTTTATCCAGAAACCGTACCGGCTGTCGATGCTGCAAGAGGCGATCAGGAGAATCCAGGATGAATAACATCTATCAGACCATCGGGAGAAACCGGCCATGACCGAGAGCATTGCACAACGAACCCTTGATGCCTACCTCACAGCCCTTTTCGACACCGACAAAGCTGCGGCGTTACGCATCATACAAAATGCTCTTGATGGTGGCATGACTCCGGAGAGCGTTGTTTTCGATATTATCATACCCGGAATGGAACGGATGATAGGAGGGATGATCTCCGACAACCTGGTCACGCTGTCGCAGCATTTCCTGGCGTCACAGATCGCCGAGGAGGTGGTTGACCGGCTGATCCCGCAGTTTGCAACGGCACCGGAAGTCCAGGGACATGTGGTTATCGGCACCAGCCATGGTGACTTCCATGGTCTGGGCAAGAAGATCGTTATCGGTTGTCTGCGGGCCAGGATGTTCGAAGTCACCGACCTGGGCATCAATGTGCTGCCGGAACGCTTTGTTGACGAGGCGTGTGCCGTCGGTGCGGAGATTATTGCCATCTCCTCCATGATGGTCCATACCGCAACCGGGGAGCGCGGGCCGAAACAGGTGCGCCGCCTTCTGCACGAGCGCGGACTGGAAGAGAGGCTCCGGATCATCGTCGGCGGCGCACCCTACCGCTTCCATGAGAGCATGTTCCGTGAGGTCGGTGCCGACGCTTGGGCCGACAGTGCTGCCGAGGCGCCGGCAGTCGTTGCCCGCCTGGTGCGGGAGGTGCGTTCATGATAACCGGAATGGAGCGTTTTGCGGCCCTGATGAGCGGCCGGACTCCTGACCGGGTGCCGATTGTCTGCAACCTGCTCGATCAGGGCGCACGGGAGCTGGGAGTATCACTGCGAGAATACTACTCCCGGGGTGAGCTGGTGGCCGAAGGACAGCTGCGCATGCGCGAAAAGTTCGGCTACGATACCCTGCTGGGGATGTTCTATGCGGCTCTGGAGGCGGAGGTCCTGGGGTGCCGCACCATCGTCTACGCCGAAGATGGCCCCCCCAATGTCGGTCATCTGGTCATCCGCACTGCGGAGGATATCGATACCCTGCAGCTGCCGGATGACCTTCAGTCACACCCCCGCTTTCGCGAGCTCACTACCTGTATCGGCATTCTTAAACGGGAATCGGCCGGACGCTGGCCGGTGCTTGGCGTGGTAACGGCGTCGTTCTCGCTCCCGGCCATGCTGATGGGAGTCGGGCAGTGGATGGACCTGTTTCTGAACGGTGACCCGGAGGTGCGCGACCGGCTGCTGCGGATCTGTTCGCAGTTCTGCTCGCGGCAGATCACTGCGCTCCGCGAGGCGGGCGCCGACCTGATCGTCTATGTCAATCCGGTTGCATCGGCAACCTTCATCACCCCGCAGAAATCCCGTGAACTTGCTCTCCCCTGGGTAATCAAGGACCTTGAAGAGCCGGGGACGTCCGGCGTGGTGTTCTTCAACGGAGGGGGGCGGATCAACCCGATTCTGGCCGACCTGCACAGTCATACCGGCATTGGTGCCTATTACCTCAACCCGTTTGACGACATCGGCGAGGCCCGCGGCATTCTGGGACCACAGGCGTTGATAGCCGGGGCGATAAACGACATCAGGCTGATCGA
>JBAYTT010000007.1:0-49761 GCA_041675485.1 Pelobacteraceae bacterium
CCCGCCTCGATATCCACACCGAGAGCCTGCGCCCGGGCAATGATTTGCGGCTCGATCAGCTCGGTCCTGGTCCAGCCGGGGCAGATTGCATTGCTGGTTATACCGGAACCGGCCGTTTCCAGGGCGACGACCTTGGTCAGACCGACCAGTCCGTGCTTGGCCGATACATAGGCCGCCTTGTTGGCCGAGGCTACCAGGCCATGCACCGAGGCAATATTGATGATTCGCCCCCAACCGTTCAGCCGCATGAGCGGGAGCGCATGGTGGATCGTATAATAACTGGAGGAGAGGTTGATGGCGATGATGGCAGCCCAGCGGTCAGGTGGGAACTCTTCCACCGGAGCGGTATGCTGGATGCCGGCGCTATTCACCAGAATGTCTACGCCGCCGAATGATGCAGCGGTGCTCTCCACCAGCGCCGCGATCTCTTCCGGCCTGGTCATGTCGGCACCATGGAAGCGAGCAGCAATCCCGAATTCGGTTTCCAGCTGTCCACGGGTTGCTTCGATCTTTGCCGCGTCACCCAAACCGTTCAGCATGATATTGCATCCCTGACCTGCCAGAGCACGGGCGATGCCAAGCCCGATACCACTGGTCGAACCGGTTATAAGCGCACTTTTACCTTTAAGCATCTGTTCCTCCTCTTGGGGACTCGGAATTTACTGATATACCGCTGTTGATTGTAGGGGCGAAGCAAGATTCATCTGCTTCGCCCGCCTTTGATCTCCATGGCAAAAGGGCGAAGCAGGTTAAGCGCTTGCTTCGCCCCTACATGGACAAACTGTATATATAACAATTCCCAGTCCCTAAACATCCCGTTCAACAACCATCGCGATCCCCTGCCCGCCGCCGATGCAGAGCGCCGCCAGCCCTCGCCGCAGACCACTCCGCTCCATCTCGTGCAGCAGCGTCACCAACACCCTGGCGCCGCTGCACCCCACCGGATGCCCCAGTGCAATGGCGCCGCCATTCACATTGACCTTGCGGCTGTCGAGGCGCAGCTCGCGGATCACCGCCAGCGACTGCACAGCAAAGGCCTCGTTCAACTCCACCAGATCGATGTCGTCAAGCGTCACACCGGCTTTGGCCAGCGCCTTGCGGATCGCTTCGACCGGCCCCATCCCCATGATTCGCGGATCGACGCCGACCGCTCCCCATCCGGTAATCCGGGCCAAGGCGAGAATACCGGCCTTCTGCGCCGCACCCTGTTCCATCAGAAGGAGAGCCGCCGCACCGTCGTTGATGCCGGACGAATTTCCCGCAGTGACAACACCACCATCCTTGAAGGCGGGGCGCAGCTTGGCAAGACTCTCCATGGTGGTGTCGCGGCGGGGATATTCGTCATCCGCAACCATGACGGTCTCTCCCCGTTTGCCGGGAACCGGCACCGGCACGATCTCACGACTGAAGAGCCCTTCACTCATCGCCTTGGCGCCCTTCTGCTGCGACTGCAGGGCAAAGGCATCGGCCTCCTCACGGGAGATCCGATATTGATCGGCAATATTTTCAGCAGTGATCCCCATATGGATGCCATGAAACGCATCGGTCAGGGCATCCTTGAGAATCGAATCCTCCAGGATGCCGTTCCCCATCCGATAGCCGGTGCGGGCCTTGTCGAGATAATAGGGCGCCCGGCTCATGTTCTCCATCCCGCCGGCCACAATAATGTCGGCCTCACCGGCGGCAATCGCCAGGGCTCCCAGAGCCACGCTCTTCAGACCGGAACCGCACAGCTTGTTGACCGTATAGGAGGGGATATGATCCGGGATACCGGCGCCGATCGCCGCCTGCCGGGCCGGGTTCTGCCCGCAGCCGC
This sequence comes from Pelobacteraceae bacterium, assembly GCA_041675485.1. GTDB lineage: Bacteria > Desulfobacterota > Desulfuromonadia > Geobacterales > Pseudopelobacteraceae > JACRCG01. The sequence continues at coordinate 1,817 of JBAYTT010000007.1, forward strand.
CCGAAAGGATCTGCCCCATGATGACCTCATCAACCAGTTCCGGAGTGACGCCACCCCGACGCAGAACATCGCTGACGACAAGCTGGCCAAGCTCTACGGCCGATACGGAAGCGAGTAAACCACCGAAGGAGCCGATCGGGGTCCGGGCTGCTGAAGCGATGACAACGGTGCGCATAGGTGGTTCCTTTCTCCTAGAGCGACGGAGAGATTATCAGCTTTGGTTCGCTGCAGGCCTGAATATCGGCGGGAGTATACCCTGGAGCGACCTCGGCCAGACGGAGCCCCTCCGGAGTGACGTCCAGCACGGCGCGGTCGGTGATGATCCGGTTGATCACCCCACGGCCGGTCAGCGGCAGCGTGCAGCGGTTGAGGATCTTGGTTTCCCCCAGCTTGTTGCAATGCTCCATCAGCACCACGATCCGTTTGGCGCCATGTACCAGGTCCATGGCACCTCCCATCCCTTTGACCATCTTGCCCGGAATCACCCAGTTGGCCAGGTCGCCGGTGGCGGAAGCCTCCATCCCACCGAGAATGGCCAGATCGATATGGCCGCCACGGATCATGGCAAACGACTCGGCGCTGCTGAAGGTGCAGGAACCGGGAATCATCGTGATGGTCTCTTTGCCGGCATTGATCAGATCCGGGTCAAGCTCATCTTCGGTCGGATAGGGACCGATGCCGAGCAGGCCGTTCTCGGACTGCAGCACCACCGTTTTCCCCTGGGGAATATAATTTGCCACCAGGGTCGGCATGCCGATCCCCAGGTTTACGTAGTAGCCGTCTTCTATCTCCTGCGCGGCCCGCTGGGCCATCTCTTCACGTGTCAATGCCATGTTGATTCCTTTCTGTTTTCGGGCTTTCTATTTCCGGGTGGTGCGGCGCTCGATCCGCTTTTCATGACCGCTGCAGGCGATGATGCGCTGCACATAGACACTGGGGGTATGAATCTGGTCGGGGTCGAGTTCACCGGTCTCCACCAGCTCCTCCACCTCGGCAATTGTGATCCTCCCGGCAGCCGCCATCATCGGATTGAAGTTGCGGGCGGTCTTGCGGTAGACCAGGTTGCCGAAACGGTCCCCCTTCCAGGCTTTGACAATCGAGAAATCAGCTGTCAAACCACACTCCAGCAGATATTCCTTGTTGCCGAAGATGCGGGTCTCGCGCCCCTCGGCAATCGGAGTGCCGACCCCGGCCGGGGTATAGAATGCCGGAATGCCTGCCCCACCCGCCCGGATCCGCTCCGCCAGGGTTCCCTGCGGCACCAGCTCCACCTCCAGCTCTCCCGCCAGATACTGACGTTCGAACTCCTTGTTCTCGCCGACATAGGAGGAAACCATCTTCCTGATCTGCTTGTTCTGGAGCAGGATGCCAAGCCCCCACTCGTCCACGCCGCAGTTGTTGGAAATGACCGTCAGGTCACGCACCCCCGACTCGCGGATCCCCTGGATCAGTTTTTCCGGAATCCCGACCAGACCGAAACCTCCGGCCATGATGCTGGCGCCATCATGAATTCCTTCCAGTGCTTCTTGTATGCTTGTGCAAACGACTGCCATCTGCTACCTCCTCATTTTTTCATTTCCAAACAGCTTCAGCTGACACCTTACCACCCCTAACCCCTCCTACCAGAAGTAGGCGCTCCTAAGCGAATTAGGAGGGGGATTTTAACACTCCCCTCCTTGATAAGGAGGGGTTGGGGGTGGTCGGTTTTAGTGCTGATTACTTAAGTTAAACTACAGCGACCGTTTCAGCAACCTCCCCAGTTCGCCGATAACCCCCCGACGAAAAAGCAGCACGCAGATGACAAAGATACTGCCAATGATGACCGTTATCCAGGAACCGACCGAACTCAGCTCCGACTGAAGTGTCACCACCGTGAATGCGCCGACCAGGGGTCCGAGCACCGTGCCGACCCCTCCCAGAAGCGTCATCAGCACGACCTCTCCGGAGGTGTGCCAGCTGACATCGGTCAACGATGCGAGCTGAAACACCAGCGACTTCATCGCGCCGGCCATTCCGGCCAAGGCGGCGGAGATGACAAACGCCATCAGCTTGAACCTCTCCACCTTGTAGCCGAGTGAAACCGCCCGCGGCTCGTTCTCCCGGATCGCCTTCAGAACCTGACCGAACGGTGAATTGATCGTCCGGTGGATGATCCAGAAACCGAGACAGAACATGGCAAAGACAAAGTAATAGAGGTTGAGCCCGAGTGGATCGCCATTAACAGTATAGACATGCCCCAGATCGATCAGACCGAAGAGGTTGCCGCGGGGGATGCCTTGCAGGCCATCCTCCCCGCCGGTGAACGGTGCCTTGAGTGCGATGAAATAGACTATCTGAGCCAGGGCCAGGGTAACCATGGCAAAGTAGATGCCTTGCCGACGAATCGCCAGGCTCCCGACAATGTACCCCAGTAGCCCGGCGAAGAGCGTACCCCCCAGAACTCCCAGTTCAGGCGTCAGACCGCTGTTCTTGACCAGGTACCCGGTTACGTAGGAGGCGCCACCAAAGAAGGCGGCGTGGCCGAAGGAAAGGAGCCCGGTGTAGCCGAGGAGCAGATTGAAGGCGCAGGCAAACAGCGCAAAACAGAGCAGCTTCATCATGAACACCGGATAGACGACAAACGGCGCCAGCAGGCCGAGTATTACCAAGGCGATCCAGACATACATGTTTGCGTGCTTAACCATTTACGACTCCTTCCCGAACAGGCCGGCGGGCTTGACCAGCAGCACAACTACCATGATCAGGAAGATGACGGTGCCGGAGGCCGGGGCATACACCACCTTGGTGAATCCCTCCACCATGCCGAGCAGAAGGCCCGTAACGATGGACCCCATAATCGACCCCATCCCGCCGATGACAACCACGGCAAACACGGTGATAATCATCTCCGACCCCATGACCGGGCTGACGGAATAGATCGGTGCGGCAAGTACTCCGGCAAAGGCTGCCAGGGCAACGCCATAGCCGTAGGTCAGTGTGATCATGAGCGGTACATTGACGCCGAAGGCCTTCACCAGCTCCGGGTTTTCCGTACCGGCACGAAGATAGGAACCGAGTTTGGTCCGCTCGATTACATACCAGGTACCGAAACAGACGACCAGGGAGATGGCAATCACCCAGAGGCGGTATTTCGGGAACATCATGAAGCCGAGATTGACCGCGCCGTTCAATATTTCCGGCTTGGCGTCGTAGGGGTCTCCGGACACATTGAAATAATTGGTAAAGACCCCCTGGATAATGAGGGCCAGCCCAAAGGTGAGCAACAGGCCGTACAAGTGGTCAAACTTGTACAGCCTGCGCAGCATGGTCCGTTCAATCACGATCCCGATGACACCCACCACCAGCGGCGCGACGACCAGCGCAGCCCAGTAGTTGAGGTGAAAATCAGGCATGCCGATCAGTGGCCCCAGCGACGTGAACCCAAGCAGCGCCACATACGCACCCAGCATATAGAGCGCCCCGTGGGCAAAGTTGACAATATTCAGGAGGCCGAAAATCACCGCCAGACCAAGGCTCAGAATGGCATAGAACACACCGTTGTTGAGGCCCAGCATAACCTGCGACATGACCGTCTGAAATGATAGTTCCATGACCAGCTCCCTTGCTTGAAACCTTACCACCCCTAGCCCCTCCTACCAGAAGTAGGCGCTCCTAAGCGAAATAGGAGGGGGACTTTAATCTCCCCTCCTTACAAAGGAGGGGTTGGGGGTGGTTGGGTTTAGACGTTACTTCTTAACCAAAGAACAACTGCTCTCGGAGAGCGGCATGAATGCCTCCACGGCGGGAACGGTTTTAACGATCTTGAGAAGATCCCATTCACCCTTGGACTCGGAAGGCTTCTTCACTTCCATCAGATACATGTCATGCACCATTCGCCCGTCTGCCCTGATCTTGCCGTTCACGGCGAAGAAGTCGCTGATATCCATGGATTTCAGCTTGGCCATGACCGCATCCGAATCATCGGTGCCGGCAGCTTTGATGGCTTTCAGGTAGTTCATGGTTGCAGAGTAGGCTCCCGCCTGATCCATTGTCGGCATCGCCTTGTGGATGGCAAAGTAACGCTTGGCGAAGTCGCGAGTCGCCTTGTCACGATCCCAATAGAAGCCCGAAGTGAACTGCATCCCCTGCGCTACTTTCAGGCCGAGGCTTTTTATGTCGGTATCGAATATCAGCAACCCGACCAGCTTCTGTCCTTTTTTGTCGATACCGAACTCCCGCGCCTGTTTTATCGCGTTGGTGGTATCGCCCCCGGCATTAGCCAGACCGATAATCTGGGCGCCGGATGACTGGGCCTGGAGCAGATATGACGAAAAATCCGCCGTGGAAAGTGGGTGACGCACCGAACCGAGCACCTTGCCGCCACCCTTTTTCACAAATTTGGTAGTATTCTCTTCCAGTGAATGGCCGAACGCGTAATCGGCGGTTAAGAAGAACCAGCTCTTGCCGCCATGCTCGACAACTGCCTGCCCGGTAACCTTACCCAGAGCATAGGTGTCATAAACGTAGTGGATACTGTACGGGGTGCAGGCCTTGTTGGTCAGATCGGTACTGGCCGCGCCGGTGTTCATGGTGATCTTTTTCTTGTCCCCCGCGAGTTTTTGCACCGCGAGAGCACAGCCGGAGTTCAACAGACCGGTAATCATGTCAACCTTCTCATTGTCAATCCACTCGCGGGCCTTGGCGGAGGCTATGTCCGCCTTGTTCTGATGATCGGCGCCGATAACCTGAATCGGTTTACCAAGAACCTTGCCGCCGAAATCCTTGACCGCCATTTCCACCGCAACCTGAGTCCCTTTGCCGCCAAGCGTGGAGTAGACGCCCGACATGTCGGTAAGAACCCCGATTTTGACTACGTTGTCCGAAATTCCTTTGCTTGCTGCTCCCGCAATGCCGCATGTCATTGCCACTGCGGCAACGGATAGTGCTACCTTGGTAAACTTGTTTTTCATACGATTACCCCTTTTTGGTTTGTATACCCGTCATACGCCCAGGTATCGGTTAAGTTTCTCCATGCTGGAACCAAGCTCGTCCCTGGTTATCATCTCTGCTATGGCACCGTGATCGATTATGTAATGACGGTCGGCCAGGTCGGCGGCGAAATGGAAATTCTGCTCGACAAGAATGATGGTGAAGCCTTTTTCCTTCAATTGGCCGATGAGACGTCCCAAGGTTTGAACGATTACCGGCGCCAGACCCTCGGTAATTTCATCCAGCAGCAGCAGCTTCGCACCGGTGCGCAGAATCCGCGCCATGGCCAGCATCTGCTGTTCTCCCCCTGAAAGCCGGGTTCCCATGCTGCCCCGCCGCTCCAGCAAGTTGGGAAACATCGCGTAGATTTCCGGAAGTGACATTCCCCCTTCTTTTACCACCGGCGGCAGCAGCAGATTTTCTTCAACGTTCAGACTGGAAAAAATCCCGCGCTCTTCCGGACAGTAACCGAGCCCAAGGTGGGCGATCTTGTGAGTCGCCATGCCGATTGTTTCAGTTCCGTTGATCGTGATGGAACCGGTCCTGCGCCCGACAAGTCCGGTGATCGATTTGAGAATCGTCGTCCGTCCGGCGCCGTTTCTCCCCAGAAGCGTGACAACTTCCCCCTCCCCGACAATCAGATCGATGCCGTGAAGAATGTGTGATTCGCCATAAAAAGCATGGAGGTCGGAAATCCTCAGCATCTCTTTGTGTACAGATTCAGTCATGAGCACTCCCCATATACGCTTCCAGCACCAATGGATCCCTCGATACCTCCGCGTATGCCCCTTCGGCAAGGATCGCACCCCGTTGCAGAACGGTGATCCTGTCCGCAAGCGTTGCCACAACCTTGAGGTTATGCTCGACCATCAGGATGGTGCGGTTCGCGGAGACCTTCTTCACCAAGGCGGTTATCTTGTCCACATCCTCGACCCCCATCCCCTGGGTCGGCTCATCCAGCAGCATCAGTTCAGGATCAAGCGCCAGCGTGGTGGCTATTTCCAGAGCCCTTTTGCGCCCGTATGCCAATTCACCGGTTATCTCACCGGCAAATTCAGCCAGCCCGACATCATTCAGCAGTTCCATGGCCCGCTCATCCAGCCGGTTCAGGATCGTGGACGATTTCCAGAAATGATAGGAAACGCCGAGTTTCCGCTGTAGCGCCAGCCGCACATTCTCCAGAGGGGTCAGATTCGGAAAGACTGCCGAGATCTGAAAGGAGCGCACGATGCCGCGCAGGGCGATATCAGCCGGTTTTTCGCTCGTGATGTCGCTGCCGTTGAAGTGAATGCTGCCGGAAGTCGGGATAAGGAATTTGGTGAGAAGATTAAAAAATGTGGTTTTGCCGGCCCCGTTCGGTCCGATCAAGGCATGGATATGGCCGCGCTGAATCTGCAGATTGACGGCAGAAACGGCGGTGAATCCCTTGAATTCCTTGGACAGATTTTTTGTTACGAGAATATTGTCCGTCATTTAGTCTTACTCCTCGCCTGACAAACCGGAACCAAAAATATTTTCACGCAACGACGCGACGACGCAACGAAAGTATTTAAACAAATGCGTTTATGATTTTAAAACGTTGCGTCGTTGCGTGAGACATGACGTGCTTGAAGTTTTGCCACATCCTGTAACAACTAAAATATCAAGTAGATTAATGAGACATCAAAACCGGGATAGTCATCTCCCGCAGTATCTGGCCTGCCACCTCTCCTAGCTGCGATCCCCTGCGGGATCCCGGTCGGTAGGCGCCCATCACCAGCAGATCGAAGCCCCCTTCACAGGCATAATTCAGCATGCTGTCCGCCAGGGTAGCCGAGGTAACCGGCAGCAGTTCTGCCCGGGCTTTGATCCCGTGTTGGAGAAGATGCTCCTGTATCGCTTCCCACTGGTTTTGACTCGACTCTTCTTCTGAAGCGACCGCCAGCAGCGTCACCTGGTCGGCACGCTGCAGGATCGGCAATGCGTCATGCAGCGCACGGGCGGCTTCCCGGCCGTTTCTCCAGGCTACCAGAACGCGTGTGCCGACTGTGGGAAACGCGCCTGCGACAGGAACTATCAGCACCGGCCGGCCACCACCTGTTATCAGGTGTTCCACGACAGCTGAAGCACGCGCCGTCCTCCGCGATTCCTGACCGACAACCACCAGATCGCTGCAGTGCGACTCGCGAATCAGCAATTCTCGTGCACCTACACCGACCACAGTTGATTCGATGCTGCGAATGACCGCCTCGATACCGGCACTCTGCGCCTTTACCGTCAACAGCGCTCCGGCGGCAGCTATGTTTTCTTTGGTGCGAAGAAAGTGCGGCTGGTAATAACCGTAGGTCACAATGGAAAGTCCCTTCACCCGGGCACCCTGTGCCTGCGCCAGGCTCAAGGCACCTTCAATCCTGCGTTCACAGGCGGGAGAATCGTCCAGATAGATGAGAATATCTTTGATGCTCATGTCCGCTCCAAATAAAACAGATTTATACAATACAAAGCAATTGCCATGCCACCTAACATGCATCCGAAAAAACGCAATTGCAATATACTGTTTATAAACGAGTTTTCAATTTCATTACTTACAGAACAGGGTCATTACGCTGACAACAAGGAAAAGATATTCCAAATAATTGGAATAAATTTGGAGAGGTTTTGATATTTTGAGATAAAAACAAAGAGGACGTGTGACGCCAACTAGCTTGTTTTAAACAATTTGATGTTAGAGCGCAGCATCAGTTCCACAATTCAGGAACAGTTTCCATTATTTTGGAATAGCGCCGATATTGTATTGATCGACCTTTGCATACAGCGATGATTTACTGATTCCGAGCCGAACGGCAGCGGCCTGCTTGTCTCCTTTTTCTTCGCGGATAGCGGTCCGGATCGCCTCCTCTTCGGCCAACCGGGTAATAAACTTCAAGCTTCGACCGGCCTCCTGCGATGACGACGTGCCGCCCCCTTTGACCAGGCTACCCGGTATGTCGTTGCGCGATATCGTGGGACCCACCTTTACATAGAGCGCCTGTTCGAGAACATTGCGCAGTTCCCGCACGTTACCCGGCCAGTCGTGCTGCCGGAGAATTTCCGCAACATCCGGTTCGACCCCTTCCACCGGGATACCGGTCTCCTTCTCCAACTGGCGGAGGTGAAACTGAATCAGCAACGGAATATCGTCCCGGCGGTTCCGGAGCGGCGGGATTTCCAGCATGACCACATTGAGGCGATAATAGAGGTCATGACGGAACAGTCCGTTCTTGACCAACGTTTCCAGGTCGCGATTGGAGGCGGCGATTATCCGCACATCGACCGCCTCGGACGCCTCGGCGCCGACCGGTTCGATCTCCTTTTCCTGCAGTACCCTCAGCAGCTTGACCTGCATCGTCAGCGGCAGCTCACTGATCTCGTCCAGAAAAATTGTCCCCTTATCGGCCAGGGCAAACTTTCCCTTTTTCCCCTTTTTCTGCGCCCCGGTAAAGGCCCCTTCACGATAGCCGAACAGTTCGGACTCGAAAAGGGTTTCTGGGATGGCGGCGCAATTGACCTTGATAAACGGCCCAAGCTTGCGCGGGCTCTCGTTATGGATAGCATGGGCAAACAGTTCCTTGCCAGTGCCGCTCTCCCCCTTCAGCAGCACGGTGGTGGTGCTCATCGCCACCTTTCGGCCGAGCTCCTTGACCCATTCCAGCTCCTTGCTGGTGCCGACGATGTGGTTGAACGAGTATTTGGCGCTCAGATGTTTGCTCAACTCGCTTTTGTAAAATTCCAGTTCGCTCTTGAGCTTCTTGAAGTTCTCGGTAAAGGTGAAGAGGTCTTCGATGTTCTGGAACATGACCTTGCCGACCACCGCGACAACCTTGCCGTTTTCGATGATCGGAATCCGGCTGCAGATCATCTCATGCCCCTTGATCTTTTGCAGCTGGGCAATCTCGGCCACGCCGCTCTTCGCCACCAGATGCATCCGGGTATTCTCGATCACTTCCGTAACATGCCTCCCGACCAGCTTGTCGATGGTCGTCTCCAAAAACCGGGCATAGGCGTCATTCACCTTGAGAATAACGCCCTCGGCATCGGTAATCAGAAGTCCCTCATAGGCATGCCCCAGTGCATCCTCCAGCATGAGCCGGTCCTTTTCCGCCTGCTCGGCCCTCCGGGAAAGCGAGAGCAGCAGGTTATGAACCCAGCCGTTTGTATGTATGATCATCAGCGCCTCCATCAACGGGAAAATCAGCCCGTGAGTCATTTATACCAATTTATACACGGTTATACTTAATATGAGATATAAATGGGTATAATTTGTTATACACGAATCATCAGCAGCGAGTTGACAGGGACTACAGCGCGTTGCAATTAAGCAATGGTAATTCAACAGTTTTTGAGTATAATCTCTCTCATTTAATAACAACTCAGGGGCAATGATGTCGCAAGCATTGGTAAATCCGGATATTTTACGTTGGGCAAGAGAACGTTCTTACCTTGGCGTGGAGATGCTTGCGCATAAAATTGGGACCAGGGTTGAGAAGGTGCTGGCCTGGGAAATGGGCGATGCGCTGCCAACCTTCAAACAGGCTCAGAAACTTGCTCATACAGTCCACATACCTTTTGGCTATCTCTTCTTGCCGGCACCTCCAGTAGAAACCATTCCTATCCCCGACTTGCGGACAATCGGAGATTCTATCGTAGGAAAGGCCAGCCCGGAATTCCGCGATCTGATCGGCGATGTGATGCGAAAAAGGGACTGGTTTATTGAGTATCTGCGCAAGCAGGAAGCCGACTCCGTTCCGTTTATTGGAAAATTCAATCTGAACACCCCATATGAAGAAGTAGCTTCTGATATTTCTGAAACACTTGGCATTGGCGGACAACTGCGTCAACGTTCCAGAACCTGGGAAGACTTTCTGAGAGCAATGATTGTTCAAGCAGAAAAATGTGGCATTTGGATTATGCGCAGCGGGATCGTTGGAAGCAATACGCATCGTCCATTGCTCGTTGAAGAATTCAGAGGGTTTGCAATAAGTGAAAAACTGGCGCCGCTCATCTTCATAAATGGGAAGGACGCAAAGGCGGCCCAGATATTTACCTGCGCACACGAACTGGCGCATCTATGGGTGGGTGAGAGCGGTATTTCCAATGTTTCTCTTGGTATTGAAGACAGCCACGTTTCGAACAAAGTAGAAAGGTTTTGCAACCAAGTTGCCGTGGAGTTGCTGGCACCCAAAAACCTGTTTCTTGAAAACTGGGACTTGAAAATGGGGATTGGAGAGAACGCCGACCGTCTTGCCCGTCTTTTCCGGGTAAGTACCGTAGTTATTGCGCGTCGTGCGCTGAATCTGAATCTGATTAATTGGGCCGATTACTGGAGCTTTTACGAATCCCAGAGAGATAAATGGACCCGCACCCGTGAAGATTCCGAGAGTGGTGGAGATTTTTACCGGACGCTGAAAACACGTAACGGGACCAGATTTTCTCAGGCAGTTCTTTCCAGTGCTTATGAGGGAAGGTTGATGTTCCGGGAGGCTGCAGCTTTGTTGGGAACAAGTGTGGGAAATCTTGATCACTATGCCAAAGACATGGGCGTAAGGTAAATTGATGAACTACTTACTGGACGCAAACATATTCATTGAAGCCAAACGCCGTACGATCTGATACATCCTCCGTTTCGTATTGTTGACCGCATGGATTCCTCAATAATTGAATTATTCTGGCGTGATGAAGAGAAGGGCTCTTGAATCTGGGATGAAACTGGTCGCGCGTTCTTGCATGATGTCCGGCGCAATGTTAACGAGAAAGGCTATGACAAAACGAAGCGTTACAGAAATAATGAAAGCAGTTCGCTCAACCAACACTTCACCAGAGATCATATTCCGCAAACTGCTCTGGTCAAAAGGCTACCGCTACAACATTCACTCGGACAAACTACCAGGCAAACCAGATGTTGTTTTCATGTCTCACCGAATTGCAATCTTCATAGATGGAGATTTCTGGCATGGCGGACAATGGAGACAAAGAAAACTGCTGGCGCTTGAAGATCAGTTTTCTAAAACAAACTCAAAAGAATATTGGTTGAAAAAAATCAGGGCAAACATGCGACGGGATTGCCAATCATCATCATTGCTGATACAGAATGGATGGACAGTTCTTCGCTTTTGGGAAAGCCAGATAATCAGAGATGTAGAAGGATGTGTTAGCATGACGATCAAGGCTATTACCAACAAGATGAATACGAATTCTAGGTCGCTTTTTCCTGAAAAAACAGTTGCCGAGTTTTTCTCTGGCATTGGTTTAATGCGTATAGGCTTGGAGAGCCATGGATGGAACTTACGCTTTGCAAACGACATTGATCCACAAAAGTGCAAAATCTACCGCGATCACTTTAGCGATGCCAACGAACACCTTGTAGAAGGCGACATCCATAAACTTGATGTAGCCAACATTCCACCGGTTACATTGGCCACAGCCTCTTTTCCCTGCAATGACCTTTCGCTTGCTGGCGCTCGAAAAGGCTTAATCGGTGAGCACTCTTCCGCATTCTGGGGTTTTGTAGAAATTCTGGAAAAGTGGGGGGACAAGAAACCGCCACTAGTTCTTCTTGAGAACGTCTCAGGCTTTTTAACATCCCATGGCGGGATGGATTTTACAGACGCGCTCATATCCTTAAACAAGCTAGGCTACCGCGTTGATGCCCTGATTTTGGATGCGTCACGCTTTGTACCGCAAAGCAGACAAAGGCTGTTTGTAATCGGAATCGACAATAAATATCTGGATGCGGAAACAGTCAACGAGCAACTTCATTTTTTTGAGAGTGACGTCAGACCCAAAGCCCTAGCCGACTTTATCCTGAAACATAAAGAGATTGACTGGTACAACAGAGCACTCCCGCCTCAACCTCACTGTGCAATTTCGTTAAAAGATATCTTGGAAGACATACCACATGACTCAATCCTTTGGTGGAATAGGGAACGTACTGACTATCTTTATAACCAAATGAGCCCACGTCATAAGGAAGTTGCAAATCTCATGATCAATGCCCCAGCTTATTCATATGGTACCGTTTTCAGGCGAGTTCGTAATGGCACATCAATGGCGGAGCTGCGAACAGACGGGGTAGCGGGCTGTTTGCGTACACCGCGTGGAGGTAGTGGCAGACAGATTTTGTTTAAAGCGGGAAACGGCAGCTATTACGCAAGGCTCCTTACTCCTCGGGAGTGTGCTCGACTGATGGGAGCAGACAACTTCACCATCGATGTCCCACAAAATCAGGCTTTATTTGGTTTCGGTGATGCCGTCTGTGTTCCTGTTATCGAATGGATTGCAGAAAATTACCTAAATCCGGTTATAAATGAAATGATGAGAGGCAAACCTCTTTATCCCACATACGAGGGTGAATCTTATGGATTTGAAAAAGCATACGCTTAGCATTTTCAGGAATTGGTACGACAATCTTCCAGCGCATAAATCCAGTGGTGGTCCGGCTAAAGGAACTATTGCAGCAGCCTTGGTGGTTCTGGAACATTTAAAAGCAGAATGCAATCTTGACCTTGAAGCACACAGAGCCCCAGGTGGTTCGCAGATTAAAGGCGCCAGTGGCCAAGCTGTAAAAAAGATCCTGGAACGACTTGGAGAAAAGCGACCTTTCGCAAAAGAAGGAGGGCGAACAAATCGGGGCGGCCCAGGCGATATAAAGCCTCTGCTGGATGCCCTCAAACAATCAGGTTTTGATAAATGTGCGGCTGAAGATCGTAATGTTGTTCTCAACGAGCTACAGCAGATTCTTGTTGGAAAGGTAATTGAGTTCCACAATAAGGAACGAATCAAGCTCATTTATGAACCATCAAAGACAACATGGCAGGCCGTTCAAACACTGTTGGCACAAGCCAGAGAAACCGGAAAGGAAGGACCGCTAGCGCAACATCTGGTCGGCGCAAAACTCGAACTGCGTTTTCCGAAAATAAATGTTGGTAATGAATCATATAGTACTGCCGATGATCAGTTGGGACGTCCCGGAGACTTTTGCATCGGGGATACAGCTTTTCATGTAACCGTTGCGCCGATGCCCGCCCTCTATCAAAAATGCCAGAAAAATGTTGATGACGGATTCAGAGTATATCTTCTTGTCCCCGACCGCACCCTGAGTGGCGCGAGACAGAATGCCGATTTGATTTTGCCGGGTAAAATTGCGGTTGAATCGATTGAGTCTTTTGTTTCACAAAACATTGAAGAACTCTCAGATTTTTCCAAGCAAAAGTTGGCGACTGGTTTCCGTAAACTCGTTGAAACCTACAACAAGAGAGTTGACGCCTGTGAAATTGACAAATCCATGTTGATTGAACTGCCGAAGAATCTTTAACTAATTTTATTAACGGGAAAATAAACGATGCCATTCAGTTGTAAATCTGGTGATGAGGTCATATATGCGGCGCGATATTCTACTTCGGATTGGGATGAACTCAAGCTGAAAGACAGAAGTGGCAAACTCAATCTTAGCTTCTCATGCTGTAAATCAAAGGTAATACTTCGGAGCCATAGCAAAGACCGCCAGCATTGTTTTGTTCATTCGGAAAGCTGCAAGACTGATTACTGGAGTGACTACTCAGGTAGAAAGAACAATCAAAAAGGTAAAAAATCCGAATCGTTCGATCACAATAGAGTTAAGGAAATTATCAAAGAAATTGCTGAAGACTTAGGATTTACCGCTTCAAGAGAACATCCGATCACGACACCTTCTGGCCAAAAGTTGTTCGCAGATGTCTATATTGAGAAAGATGAATTGAAGCTGGTGATTGAAATTCAAGTTTCTCCGCAGCAATTTGTAGACTATAGAATCCGCCAGCAACGGTATCGAGAAGCAGGTATCCCATGTGTCTGGCTTTCGAACAATCTCCCTGGAAACGAAGACCATAAATTCCCCATATTTGAAATATCAAAATCCAAGGACATTTTTGTTGTAGATTTCCCCTCGTTTTTGCCCTCTTTTCCAGAGCAACTACAGCTTCATGACAACTTCCAGGGAGTTTGCTTGGGTGGTTTTATTCAAGGGATTCTTGATCTACGTCTGCCATGGAAACAAAACTGGTTAGGAAATCATGATTTACTAGCGAGTTTGGCCGATATTAAAGCCCCCTCCACTGAATTAAATTTAACACCAGATAGTGGAACAGAAGAGGAACTACTTCCTTTTGCTGTTTCTGTTAAAGAACAGCCATTTCACAAAAACATAGTTCAACAAGCAACCAATTTTAATGCCAACGATTTCGCTCCATCAAAAAATGATTACCAGCAACCAAGTCATACCCATGAGCAAAAGCCGTTTACACCAAATACTGAGCTTCTCAAACACCTCAACCCCCCTCAAAAAGAAGCGGTGCTGCACGGTGAAGGCCCTCTGCTGATCCTGGCCGGCGCCGGTTCCGGCAAGACCCGCGTCATCACCAACCGTATCGCCTACCTGATCCGCGAACGTGGCGTGCGCCCCTGGAACATCATGGCGGTCACCTTTACCAACAAGGCGGCCAAAGAGATGGCCGAACGTGTTGCCAAACTGCTTGGCGGCGGAGATCTGCCGCTGATTTCTACCTTCCACGCCGCCTGCGGGCGCATCCTGCGCCGCGACATCCATCACCTTGGCTTCCAGTCTTCGTTTGCCATCTACGACGACAGGGACAGTGAGCGACTTTTGAAGGACGTCATTGCTGAAATGGACCTCGATGAGAAACGCTTTGCCGTCAAGGCGGTTTCCGGAAGGATCGACGACTTCAAGAATCGCGGTCTCTTTCCGGAAGATATCGGCTCCATCCCCCCCGGCGATGTCTACAACCAGAAAGTAGTCGAGATCTACGCCGCCTATCAGGAACGCCTTAAAAAGTGCAACGCCCTCGACTTCGGCGACATGATGATTCAGACCGTACGGCTCCTGAGCCGCTTCCCCGAAGTTTCAAGCTTCTATCGCGAACGCTTTCAGTGGCTGCTGGTGGATGAGTACCAGGATACCAACCCGGTCCAGTACAACCTGATCCGCCTGCTGGCCGGGGAGCGCAAAAATCTCTGCGTGGTGGGCGACGACGACCAGTCGATCTACTCCTGGCGCGGGGCTGATATCCGCAACATCCTCGAATTCGAAAAGGATTTTCCCGGCGTCACAATCATCCGGCTGGAACAGAACTACCGCTCCACCTCCACCATCCTGGCTGCGGCCGGAGAGGTCGTCAAGCAGAACTTCGGCCGCAAGGGAAAGACACTCTGGACCGAAAATCCGGCCGGGGAGAGAATCCGCTACGAACGGGTCGAATCCGACCGCGAGGAGGCCCGCTTCGTCAGCCGCGAGATCGCAAAGCTGAGAGGCGGCGACATGCCGCTTGAAGAGATGGCCGTTTTCTACCGCACCAATGCCCAGTCGCGCCTGATCGAGGAAGCGCTGGTCAGCAGCGCTCTCGCCTATCACATCGTCGGCGGTGTCCGCTTCTACTCCCGCCTGGAGGTCAAGGATATCCTGGCCTACCTGCGAGTGCTCGATAACCCTGCCGACGAGGTTTCGCTGAAACGGATCATCAACGTCCCGGCCCGTGGCATCGGCAACACGACGGTTGACAAGATTTCCGCACAGGCGGCCCGGCACGGAGGCACCTTTTTCGATGCCTTGCACGATGCTACCAGGGACGGGCTGTTAGCGGCGGGTGCGCGCGGCAAAGTAAGCGCGTTTGCCTCCCTGCTTGATGGCTTTCGGGAATCTGCCGCCACCAGCACTCTGGCCGGGCTGGCACGATCGGTCATGCAAGGGAGCGGGTATCTGGATCGGCTGAAGAGCAGCCGCGACGAGGATGATGCCGAGCGGCTGGAGAACCTTGAACAGCTTCTGGCGGCGATCGAAGAGTTCAGCGAGAAGAACCCTGAAGCCGGGCTCTCGGAATTTCTGGAACAGGTGTCGCTGGTGTCGGACCTTGAGCAGGGGGAGGTCGGCCAGCCATCGGTAACCCTGATGACCCTGCACGCCGCCAAGGGCCTGGAATTCAAGGCCGTCTTCATGATCGGCATGGAGGAGCGCCTTTTCCCGCACGTCCGCTCACTGGACGACCTGGACGGCATGGAAGAAGAGCGGCGCCTCTGCTATGTCGGCATGACCCGTGCCCGCGAGCGGCTCTACCTGCTGAATGCCCGCCGGAGATACCTGTTCGGCCAGGAGCAGTGCAACCCGCCATCCCGTTTTCTCAAGGATATTCCAGCCGAATTGCTGGATGACTCTGGCGGTACGGACTACACGGCCAACCACTCCCCATACGCGACACCCTACCCCGCGACAGCAGAGCGAAGTTCATTCGCGGCTGCCAGCCGGACGCAGAGCGCCAATACCGCCCCGGTTCACAATCTTTCAGCAATTGCCGCCGCGTTTGAAGGAGACGTTGAAATCGTCCCGGAGCCACCTGAAGAACAGGATGGGGTCTATCTCGGCATGAAAGTCAGACACGGTAAATTCGGCGTCGGTACGGTCAGAAAGGTTGAGGGGGATGGCGACGAGCAAAAGGTGGTGGTCTGGTTTAACTCGGTCGGTCCGAAGAAGCTGATGCTCCGCTTTGCCGGTCTGGAGCGGGCGTAGCGTTACAGTACCACCGAATGCAGATCCCGGCGGTGATAGCGCCAGGCAAACGCCACTCCCCGGAAATACCAGTCGATCAGGAACACACTCCATACCGCGTAGAGAGACAGGTGCAGCCAGCTCGACGCAACCCATGAGAACGCCACCCTTATCCCCCACATGGCAACCAGCGTGACGATGAAGACATAAAACGTATCACCGGTACCGCGCAGGCTCCCGGCGTAGACGAACGAGATCGCCAGAGGAATCTGGGCGAACGCCACCAGCTTCAGGAACATGCTCCCCTTTTCGATGACATCGGGATCGTGGCTGAAAAGTCCGATCAGGATGTGCGGCGCGAAGAAAAACACCAGCGCCATGACCGTCATCACGCCGACAGCAAGACGCAGCGCCTCTTTGTGGCTGATCCGCGCCCGACGGACCTTGCCGGCGCCCAACGCTTGCCCCATCAATGTCGCAGCGGCGATTCCCATCCCGGCACCCGGCATGAACGAGAGCGACTCGATCGAAAGCCCGATCTGGTGAGCGGCGTATGCTGTCGTGCCGTAGGCAATGATAAAGCTTGAGTAGAACAGCTGGCCGCTTTGCTGGGCAATGCGCTCCAGCGCCACGGGCCAGCCGACGCTCCAGATTCTCCCGAACAGCCCGAAATCAGGGCGACCAAAGGTGATATACCTCTTGCGCAGGGCTTGTATAAGCAGATAGACAAAGCCGACGAACTCGGAACTGTTGATGGCGATCGCCGCCCCCTTGACTCCCATGGCCGGCATCCCCAGCTTGCCGTAAATTAGCGGCCAGGCGATCAGCACGTGGAGGATGTTGACCAGAATGATTGCCTCCATCGGAGTGCGGGTATTGCCTGCGCCATGCATGACCGCCGAAAGAATATTCAGACCGGTCGTCCAGATCATCCAGAGAAATACCAGCCGGATGTATTCGGCTGCCAGAGCTTGAACATTGGGCGCCGCCCCCATTAACCGGGCAATGTCGCCCCCCCAGCGAGATCCGGCCAGCGAGCAGAGAGCCGTCATGACCAGGCCCGCCAGGCATGCCGCATATGCCGCCCGTCCGGCTTCTTCACGCCGTCCGGCGCCCCACAGGTGCGAGATTACCACCGTCACTCCGGTCGAAAGCCCCCAGAATACCGTCATTGTAGTGACCATCAGAAGCTGGCCGAGACCGGTCGCAGCTATGGCCGAGGCGCCAAGTCCGCCGGTCAGGAAGACATCGACAATTGAGACGAGGCGCTGAAAAAGCGATGAAAGCAAGACAGGGAGTGAGAGGCGCAGTACATTCCGTCTAATGGAAACCGGCTTTGATGAGCGAGATGAGAAAAGAAGGGGCGGTAACTGCATGATATTCTTTATATGACCCCGGCAGATGCCGGTCAATGTTTTTCTGCAGAAGTCAGAAAAACGAAGCACGCTCAACTACATCCAACTCCAGTAAAATGCAGAATATATATATATTATAGATAGTTGAGCAACGACAACGGAGCTATCTTTGCAGTTGCAGCGAGTGCGGCCTCAAAGGCGGTTTTCTGATTGGTCAGCTCAATGGCCGCTTTGGCATAATCAACATTCTGCATGTTATCATGCATCTCCGAGAGGACATTGAGGTTTCGCTGTTGCGACGTTAACGCATTATCCATACGAGACTTGCGCATCCCGACGTCGCTGATGGCGCCGAGCATCTGTTGATTGGCCTGGTCAAACACCGTATTTCCCGCCTGGATACCTGCCACGTTATCACTACTGATGTCAGCGATCAACGTATCAAGAGCCTTGATGATGTCAACTCCTGTTGAACCGGGCGGGGTCCCGCCTCTCAGAATTACTCCACCGGAGACGCCGACGGGAACCTGCACCCCCTTGTTAATCTCTATCGAGACGATATCCTCAGTGCCGTTGAACTTTCCTGAGAAGGTGAGGGTACCGGGTATCGTTGTTGCTGTAGCAGGGTTCGAAATAGTTATGGCGCCACCGATGCCTGGTGTAGTAATTGCTGATACTGTACTGTCGGCCGGAATACCGGGGCCGGTTATGGGCATGCCGGGGTACAGATCGGTGGTATCAATGTTGCTGATGGCTGGACTTCCCGCTGTAATATCCGCCGCAATGGTATTCTTGCTGAACGGGGGAGTATCGTTTTTGAAACCGCTGAATACATACTGTCCGCCAACCTGCACACTGGGGTAGTCAATCAGCTGGTCCCTGAAAAATTTGAGTTGATTCAGCATGTCGGCTTTTTTGACCGGATCATTCAGTCCGCCCAGAGCCTGCCCCGCGACCCCTCTGATGGACATCACACTATCCAGAAGCCCCTCAAGACTGGTTCCAGCCATGTCAAGCCAGGTTTTACCTGTTTTGATATTGCTGACATACTGATTCGACGCCTTGATCTGGCTCTCAATATCAAGAATTTTTTTTGCCGCGACCGGATCATCCGATGGTCGATTCACCACTCTGCCGGATGAAATAGCTTCATTCAACCGGTCAAGTTTGATGCGACCTTCATTGATATTGTAAATGGCATTATTGGCAGTGGTTTTGTCGGTAATACGCATATTCAGCTCCTCTGATGCAGTACTCTATCGGATTAAGCCCAGCAAAGTATCCAGCATCTGGCTGGCGGTACTGATAACCTTGGATGCGCCCTCAAAGGCTTTCTGGTATTTTATCAGATTGGTCAACTCTTCATCCAGCGAAACCCCTGAGTTTGAATCTCTCAAGTTATTTAGCTGCCGCACGAAAGATTCATTTTGTGCGGTCAGGTTCTTTGAAGACCTCACATCAACTCCGACACTGGCGACAAGCGAGTTGTAATAATCGACGGTCGAGGACATAACGCCGCCGGAAAATGCCACCTTTGTATTTGCGACACCTGCAAGTAGCAGTGCGTTTTTGTTATTGCCGACCCCACCGGTCAGGGGATTTGTATCTGCAGCCGCGATATCGTTAGTGTTGGTAATAGCCAGGCTGATAGCGGCACTGTATCCGGTATACGCCGCCAGAGGTGCGGGAGGAGCTGCTGCCGTTGCCGGCGAAAAGAATGCAATATTGGTGTTATTGTTAAGGTTCCACCCGGCAGCATGCTGGGTATTTACCTGGTAGGAAAGGTTGTAGGCCAGTTCATCAAGCTTGCCAAGATAGGCAGGCAAGGAGGTATCGCGCATATACAGAAGCCCGCCGATTTCACCTTTTGAGTTGCCGCTGCCGCCTATTGATGCCGTAACATTGGTATCTGCAGCAGGGTTGGCGGCAGATGGCGGCGCTCCGGCAGCGGTTATACGTATTTCATTGGTTGTCACTCCTGGACCGACCGCATTGGTGTAAACCGTTGCATAGGTATTTCCGGTAACAAGCGTTTCACCACCCGGTAGCTTCACATCCATCATGCCGTCCGGCTGCTCGGCGTAGCTTATTCCGACTTGCCTTGAAAGCTGCTGCAGCAACAGGTCGCGCCTATCCCTGATCTCATTGGCATTACCGCTTATGAGTTCTGTTGTCCTTATCTGCATATTGAGATCGGCAATTTCCCTGGCTGTGGAGGTGACATCAGATGCAACAGCCGTCAAACTCTGGTCTGTAAAAGTCTGCGCATTGACAATGCCATCTCTGACCTGATGAAAAGTGTCGACAAGGACTTGGGCTTTTCCAAGTACTGTCTGCCGTTCTGAAAGTCCGGCCGGGTTTAGCGAAAGTGCCTGCCAGGAGTCCGACAAACCCTGCATGGCATCGCCGATCGAGTTCCCGGACAATTCGTTCAGGTATGGCTCAATTTGCTGAAGTGTCTGCAGCTTCGTATCATTATTACCCTGAAGGGTCGTGCCGTCATTGATCTGTTTATTAAGAACGTTGTCATACATCCGCTGTACAATAGCCACCTTGACCCCGCTCCCAAGCGGAAAGCCGTTGTGAGTTGTCGTTGGGGCTGTTTCCATCACGACCCGCTGACGGGAATACCCTTCGGTATTTACATTTGATATGTTCTCGGCTGTTACATCCAGAGCTACCCGTTGCGCAGCGAGACTGGAACTTGCAGAATTGAAGAGCGCACTGATACTCATTCAGATCTCCTTGCAGATAATTTGGGGTTGATCTACCGTTTCCACAAAACGCCCCTGTTGACCATAGGTGTTGCTTCTGCTTGCTTTTAGAATACCGGTGAACACCTGTAATGAATATGCGGTAAACTCAATTGAATCTTTCAGCAGGGCCTGATTAATTACGAGCTCATTTCCGGCCGCTACCGATGCGCCCCGGACCGATTGTTGAAGGCGGGCATACATGTCCCTATCAGGCTTTGGAACAACCGTTATCAGCCGGGTAAGCGTTTTTTCACCAACCAGATTGAATGCGTCACACGCCATGACTATCTGAGCAACAATTTGCGTATTGAGATCGCCTATTCGCGAGAGCAGTTTTTCAATCACCACCTGATGCTCGCTGAGACCGGTTAAATTAAGACCTATAATGTCCTGGCGCTCCTGCAACGCTATTTTTTGCAACTCGCCAAGGACAGCTTCAATCTCAAGCAAAGTATCGTACACCTGTCTAATATTCGGCATCGCAACTCACCAGTTATTCTTTCGTGTCAATCTTTGGAGATACCTTGCGGCTCTCCTGTCGAATGATGTCCTTTTCAATTATCTTTGCAATTCCCATCCCGCCACCCCGCTTCACTGATGCTTCGGCGTATGCCTGATCCAGCATCGACCGATAGACCTCTTCTCCGTGGCCGCCTCCGGTAAGCGTATCTTTTCCAACTGTTGACCGCATTGATTTCATCATCATGCCGACGAACAGCGCTTCAAAATCCTGAGCTACTTTTTTCGCCTGCAGCCGCTGTTTTTCAGTCAGTCCGGAACCACCGTTCGACGACGCCCGTTGAAGCAGGCGGGCCTTATCCGCCATGTTCTCCGATGTATCCGGTACTGCTGTCGCAATTTTCATATCCATGGTGTTCTTATCGTCCAACCCGGTCTACTGTTTAGCACTAAATTATGGAAAGCTCCGCCTGCAGCGCTCCGGCCGCCTTGACCGCCTGAAGGATGCTGATCAGATCACGCGGTGTTACCCCCAGCAGATTGAGCGCACGTACAACGTCGCCAATACTGGCACCTTCCTGAAGCACCATCAGCCGGCGGTTCTCCTCCTCGACTTTCATATCGGTACGCGGCACAACCTTGGTCTCGCCGGTCTTGCTGAACGGAGCCGGTTGCGACACCTGCGGAGTTTCCTTGATAACCAGCGACAAATTGCCGTGAGTAACCGCTACGGTAGAAATCCGCACGTTTTCTCCCATGACGATTGTGCCGGTGCGTTCGTTCAGAACGACTTTGGCCTGCACATCCGGTCTGACTTCAAGCCGCTCCAGGGCCGCAACAAATTCGACGGCACGGTTCGCATACTCCGGAGGGATCGTCATGGTTACTGAACCCGGGTCACTACTGACTGCAACGGCGCTCTTGAACTTATCATTAACCGCTGTGACTATCCGCGAGGCGGTCGTAAAATCGGCAACACTCAGATTCAGGTTCAATACGGACTTTCCCGTCAGAGTATTGGGAAGCTCACGCTCTATAAGCGCTCCGTTCGGAACCCGCCCTGCAGTCGGATGGTTTTTCTGGGCAGAGGCGCCCTGGCCGCCAAAGGCAAACGAGTTGGTCAGGATCGATCCCTGGGCAACAGCATAGACCTGATTGTCAGCACCTTTCAGGGGGGCCATGAGCAGTGTGCCGCCGGCAATACTCTTGGCATCTCCCAAGGACGAGACCAGGACATCCAAACGGTTTCCCTGTTTGGCAAACGGGGGCAGTGTTGCTGTTACCATGACAGCAGCCACGTTTTTAATCTTGATCTCATTGACGGAAGTAGTAATCCCCATCCGCTCAAGCATGTTTACCACGGACATGGTCTGAATCTTGGCCTGATCGCTGTCACCGGTGCCGTTCAGTCCTACAACAAGGCCATAGCCGATCAGCTGGTTATCCCGCACCCCTTCGAACGAGGCAAGATCCTTGATGCGAATCGCATGGGCAGTGGCTGTCGCCAAAATAACAAGAGCAAAAACTGTGATGGTCGCGATGCTTTTCATTGGGTACCTTTTGTGATTGTGCACATTTCCACTGTTTAAAACGGCCAGATCTTGTCAAATATATTCATCAACCAGCCGGGGCTCTGCCGGTCGGAAATGATTCCCCGTCCGGAATAGCTGATGCGGGCATCGGCAACATAGATCGAATTGACGGTATTGTCAGGTGCAATGTCGCGGGAGCGCACGGTCCCTTCCAGAATAATAATCTGATCCTCTTCGTTGACCCTGATATTGCGCCGCCCCTCTATCATGAGGTTACCGTTCGGCAGTACCTCAAGCACCCGGGCGGTTATGGTCGCCTGCAGATTTTCCTGCCGCGAGGTGGAACCGGCTCCCTGAAATTTCGTATTGGTGCTTGCGTTAATGATTTTGGACAGGTCCGCGAAATTATTCTTGAATATTCCGGTATTCTCCAGACCCAACATGTTCGGCATCCCGGCACTCACCGAGCTGTCTCGCGAAGTGCCTGTCTTGGCTTCCTTGGAAGCGCTGGCAGTCTCGGAAATAACAATAGTAATGATATCCCCTTTGCGACGCGCCTTGACATCGTCCGTCAGACTGGCCGATGACGACTGCCAGATCGATCCATTTGAATAGTCCGCCACGGGCTTTGGCAGCTGATCTTCAAAACCGGTGGTCCTGATTTCAGTTTTTTCGACCGCGCACCCGACAAGTGCTGACACCATCAGCAACAAACATATCTGTTTCATTGACATTCCTTCAATCATACAAAGTTCAGAAAGCGACCTGTACGGTAGTTGCACTGATGACTCTTGCCGGTATTTCCTTGAGGGAGGTCAGATTCTGCACCCTGATGGTATCACCTTCCGCTCCGGAACTGCGCGCTTTTCCGGAAACGGTAATCTTCAGCACATCGTTTTCCGCAACGATTGTTACCATCTGGCCGGACTTGACCAGTGGCACTTTTTCAACCTGATCAGCGCGAACCGGCTGATTGGCCTTGAGGGTAATACGCGCTTTTTTTCCTATCGCTTCATCAATCACCCGGAGTGCGAGATGGGAATTCTGAGAAATTTCACGTTTATGCATAACAACATCCGCGGCAGAAACCAGTTCGCCATTCTCAATCTGATGGAGCGCAACGACCATGTCAGTCAACGCTTCAACATCTACCCGCACCGGAATATTTCGCACTACCCTCTCTTTCTGGCGCGCCAGAACCGCTATGTTGACGTTTCCCCATCCCTCCCACTGCTGCGGAGCGACTATTTCATATTCGATGGCACCGTCCGGCAGCTTCAATGCGCCAGAAATGGTAATCCGGCGCACCCGCACGTCCCATCCCATGCCGGCAGTCCGTGTTGTAACAAAAGCAGTGACGGCGTCCCTGACTTCCTGATCGCGGTTGACGGCAGAGAAGCCCGGACGTGGACAAAGTGACACCAGGGTCAGTATCAGAATTAAAACTATAGGCAGTGAGCGTTTCATGAGGAGTCAGGTCCGATTCTATCGTTTCAGGTTATTTGCCGTCTGCAGCATCTCATCCGAAGCCTGCACCGCCTTGGAGTTGATCTCATAGGCACGCTGACTGACAATCATATTGACCATTTCTTCAGCCACGTTGACGTTACTCATCTCCAGAAGTCCCTGAGCGACCGTACCGATACCATTTTGCCCCGGAGTACCGGTTGTTGCGGTTCCGGAAGCATCGGTGGGCAGATACACGTTTTTCCCCTGACTGGAGAGGCCGGAAGGATTGGAAAAAGACGCCAACTGGATGTTTCCAACGGTAGTAGTGGCACTCTGTCCGGCCTGCTGCACCGAAACAGTTCCATCACTCCCTATATTTATTTTGGTGGCATTGTTCGGTATCGTAATTGTCGGAGAAAGCGGATTACCATCAGGAGTTACGATCTGCCCCGTGCTGTCGCGTTTGAAAGCGCCGGCCCTGGAATAGCCGGTCGAGCCGTCAGGAAGCGTAATCTGAAAGAAGCCGTCTCCTTCGATGGCGATGTCCAGTTCGTTGCCGGTCTGGGTAAAATCACCTGCGGTAAATATTTTTGTCACCGCGGCCAGACGGCTGCCAAGTCCGATCTGGATTCCAGTCGGGACCTGGGTAGCATTAGTTGCGGGCGAACCGGTAGTTTTCAGGTTCTGATAGATAAGATCCTGAAAATCCGAACGACTGCGTTTGAAACCGGTCGTATTTACATTTGCCAGGTTGTTGGCAATAACGTCGATGCTCTTTTGCTGTCCCTGCATGCCGGATGCGGCGGTCCAGAGTGAACGAATCATGGTATGGCTCCTTATATTTAACTAGTTGATATTTCTAAACTCTACCCAGCTCATTGGCCGCTTTGGTCGTCATGTCATCAAAGCCTTTAATAACCTTTGAACACGCTTCAAAATAGCGGTTGTTCTCAATCAATTGCACCATTTCCGAAACGCTTTCAACATTTGAACCTTCGAGGTGACCTTGCAGTACCTGGCTCTTGCTTGTCTGAGGGGTTGCCTGGGGATTCGCCGGGACAAACAGCGCATTGCCGGCCTTGTTCAACGTGTAGGGCTTTTCAAAGTCAACGACCGAAATTGCACCTGTCTGCGCCCCATCAACAATAACGTTCCCGGTGGCATCAATGTCGATATGACTCCCCTGGATGCGTATTGGAGCCCCATTTGCACCCTGAACCGGGTAGCCATCGACCGTTATCAGTGTGCCGTCCAAAGATGTGCGGAAATTGCCCTGGCGGGTATACGCCGTCCCTTCGGGAGTGGTCACAGCAAAGAAGCCGTCACCATCAAGCGCCACATCAAGTGGATTGCCACTCTGACTGGTCGGACCGCTGGCATAATCGATATAGATATTTTCTTTCTGCAGAATCGGATCGGCAGTCATTCTTTGCGGAACAGCCGGAGGATTGACCGGACCGGCCAGTAACCCTTCGAATGACATCTTTTCCTTTTTGTAACCGGGGGTATTGACATTCGCCAGGTTATTACTGATCACGTCCAGACGACGCATGGCGGCGAGACTCCCCGAAACGGCCGGGTACATACCACTGTTCATATCTGTTCCTCCCTTTAGTACGCTAGTTCCGGTGCAACCTGAGACGCAATCGAAGCCTGACCATCGCCTGGCTGATGAGCTGCGAAATCCGGGACTCGGTTAGCCCGAGTGTTTCCCCGATTTCCTTGAGATTGAAATCTTCATTGTAATAAAGTGTTACGGCCAGGCGCTCTTTCTCCGGCAGTGTATCGATTGCCTTACCAAGCGCGTCCGCCAGCTGCATGCTCATCACCTGCTGCTGCGGATTTTTTGCTTCGGCTTCACACAAAACATCCGCCAGGCAGAGCGGACTCCCGTCATCCCCCTCCCAGCTGTCATCCAGGCTGATAAAAGTGAATACGTGGACATCATCGAGCAACTCGAAATACTCGTCGAGGCTGATCTTCAAAGCAGCGGCCACCTCTTCGCTGGTGGGGTGGCGGCCAAGACGGTGCTCAAGTTCGTGAAGCTCCCGCTCCAACAGCTTGTACTTGTCCCGCATGGATCGGCTGAGTACATCGTATGAACGGAGCTCGTCCAGAATCGTCCCTCGAATGTGCTGTTCAGCAAAGGTTTTAAAGAGCACACCCCGTGTGGGGTCAAAACGATCGGCTGCATTTATCAGGCCAATCATGGCTGAGCTCATCAAATCCTGCGGATCAAGATGCGAAGGGAGTTTTGCCGCCATCCTGCCGACCAGATAGCGCACCAGCGGAATATGTTCCAGTATCAACTGTTCGCGAACAGCAGCCTGGGATTCGTCCGGAACTGGGCCGGAACCGCTCCCTTCAGTCATCGCTTTAGCTTCCTCCCGCATTATCGAGCATTCTCCGGAAAAAAAACTGGATATTACCTTTGACCTGATTCTGCCGCTTGTTTTCAATGACCCGCCGGGCTATCGTTGTAAAACATTGGGCGGCCTCGGAGTCGGGAAAAAGCTCCGTGACGGCTTTTTGACGTTTGACCGCCTCAACGACTTTTTCATCCTTCACAACGCACCCCAGATAGTCGAGCGAGATGTCAAGAAAGCGCCCGGCCACGTTGGCCAGCTTGCGAAAAACCTCCAGCGCATCCTCGCTGTCTTTCGCCATGTTGACCAGCACCTTGAAATGGTGCTCGGAATAGCGGGTCGCCAGGAGCTTAATCAGGGCATAGGCATCGGTAATCGATGTCGGTTCGGGTGTGACAACGACAAAAATTTCCTGGGCGGCAACGGTAAAATAGGTAACATTTTCTGAAATGCCAGCCTCGGTATCGACAATCATGATATCGAACTGTTCCTCGAGCATGTCCAATTCATCCAGCAACTTCAGCTTTTCATGCTGCCCCAGGCTGGTCAGTTCCTGGACTCCGGATCCGGCCGGAATAATTTTAATACCGGCAGGCCCCTCGATCAGGATGTCAATGATGCCCTTTTCGCCGTTCAGAACATGATTAAGGTTGTATAGCGGCGAAAGCCCCAGCAAAACATCAAGATTGCCGAGTCCCAGATCCGCATCGATCAGCAGTACTTTCTTCCCCTGGGCTGAAAGCGCAATGGCAAGATTGGAGACGACATTGCTCTTGCCGACCCCCCCCTTGCCGCTGGTAACCGAGATTACCCGGATACCCTGTTGATCGGCCAATCCGCTCGACGAAGAGGACTCGGCCTTCTGGTTCATTTTTGCAGTACGGGCCATCTGACGGAGAGTATCAGCCTGGTCACCCGTTCCCGGTACGTTACTCATTCCGCCCCCTCACGATAAATCATATCTGCAAGCTTGGCCGGCGTCGCTATTTCGATATCCTCGGGTACGCGCTGGCCGGTCGTAAAATAGGCAATCTGCAAATTATCCTTCATCAACAGGTTGACCATATTGCCAAAACTTTCACACTCATCTATTTTTGTGAATACTACCTTGCTGACCTGAAAAATTCTGAAACGGTTCAAGATCTCTTCAAGTTCGCGATCCTTCGTGGTAGCTGAAAGGCAGAGGTAGACTTCCATCGGAATTTTGTCTTCCAGAAAGTTCTTCATTTCATCAAGTTTTTCTTTATCCTTGTGGCTCCGTCCAGCTGTGTCGATAAAAATCAGGTCACAGGCCGCGTGCTTTTCAACCGCTTTTTCAAGCTCCTTGGGGGTCGAGGCGACCTCCAGCGGGATCCCCATGATACGCGAGTAGGTTTTTAGCTGCTCAACCGCCCCCACCCTGAAGATGTCCATCGTAATCAGCGCTACTTTATTGCCCCGGTTGAGGGCGTACATGGCGGCCAGCTTGGCCGTTGTCGTTGTCTTGCCCACGCCGGTCGGCCCAACCAGTGCAATGATGCGGGGAGAGTTTTTTTTCAGTTTGAGGGTGCCGGCGAATTTGATCAAGCGGCCGAGTGTCTCGCCGAGCCGTCCCTTGACAGTCTGGTTGCCGCTCTGCAACGGCAGGGTATTGAGCGTATCGACGATTTTCCTGATCAGTTCGGTAGAAACCCCGCTGGTGGCCAACTCTCTGGCCAAAGGAGAATCCTCCGGGAGCAGCTCCTCTCCCGATTGCCCCACCACGGCACCGTCTCCGGCAATTGTCGGCCATTGAATATCCTTGGCAACCCCCTCCTGGCTCTTTGCCAGCGTAGCCAGGAGCAACTTCTTGATTTCTTCCAGATCGGATCGGGGAATATTCTTGAGGTTTATGCCGCTATCCAGTTGTTCCGTTTCCGCGGCATCTGCTGACTTGGCTTCCGCACGCAATTCCTCTTCACGGCGGGTAAGGGACTCCACCTTTTCGCGCAGGTCTTTCAGTTCCCGCGCCAACGGGGCCAGCATTGAACTTTCCATCTCCTCCCGTGCTGTCCGTTCTCGTGGCGCTGCCTCCCGGTACGCCACCGGGGCAGCAGGTGGAGGAGACGGCTTGCGAACAGGATCGATCGCCGCCGTGACTCGGTAGACCTGCCTGCAGAAAAAGCCGAGAAAGCCGCCGGTCGTCTCTTTTTTTGTCGAAAGGATCATGGCATCCGGCCCGAGTTCTGCCTTTACCATGCGTAATGCTTCCGGCATACTAGCCGCTTGAAATGTTTTAACCAGCATATAAGCTTACCACCCCTAGAGACTGGATTTTGACATTCTGAGGTATTTCGTTGTGAGACAGCACCGCCATGTGCGGTACGAAACGTTCGATCAATTTCCGGACGTGGCGGCGAATTGACGGGGAAGCCAGAAGCACCGGTTGAGCGCCGCTTGCGCCGAAACGCTCCGCCATGCTTCGGACAGACGCGATAATCTGTTGGGCAACCGCCGGCTCTATTGCCAGATAGCTCCCCTGATCAGATGGCTGAATAGCTTCAGCAATCATATCCTCGACTTCCCGGTCAATCGTGACCAGGAAGAGAGTGTCATCTTCCAGCTTGTACTGGTCGACGATAAACCGTCCCAACCCCTGGCGCACAAACTCCGTCAACACGTCGGGGTCTTTGGTAAGCGAAGCATAATCAGCCAGGCTTTCCAGAATGGTGCGCATGTCGCGGATCGAAACCCCTTCCTTGAGAAGGCTCTTGACCACCCGCAGCACGGTACCGAGGTTAAGCAGGTTCGGTATCAGTTCGTCAACCACTTTGGGGGCTGTAACGGCAACATTGTCCAACAGCTGTTGCATCTCCTGCCGGCCAACCAGCTCATGGGAGTATCGTTTGATAATTTCACTGATGTGGGTGGCAACAACGGTGGTACTGTCCACAACCGTGTATCCGTTGATCTGGGCCTGATCGCGATCTTCGCTCCGTATCCAGACCGCCGGCAGCCCGAACACCGGTTCCTTGGTCGTCGCCCCGGGCATGTTGAAAGTGACCGCTCCCGAATCCATGGCCAGATACTGCCCGGTCAGTTCGCTCCCCCCAACCCGCGCTCCGCGAATCAACAGATTGTACTCATAAGGCTTGAGCTGCAAATTGTCATGAATGTGGATCGGAGGGACAACAAAACCCATCTTCTGAGCGGTCTGACGACGAATAGAGCGGATACGCTCCAAAAGTTCGCCATTCTGGGCGGCATCAACCATCGGCACAAGTCCGTAGCCGACCTCCAACTCCAGAACATCCAGTGGCCTGATATTTGATGCCTGATCGATCGACTCCTCGCCGGCGGTTGTTTCGGCAACAACTGACTCTTCAACAACTTCTGCCTTCTCGCGAGCCATCTTGCCGATCAGGAAGGTAGTACCGGACAGCAGCAAAAAGGCGAAATGCGGCAGTCCCGGAATCAGCGCGAATAAGAACATGACGCCCGAGGCGACAAAAAAAGCCTTCGGATAATTCATAAACTGCCCGGTGAGTTCCTGGCCGAAACTGTTTTCATCCGCGGAACGGGTTACGAGGATACCGGCGGCGGTTGAAATAACAAGAGCCGGAATCTGGGCGACCAATCCTTCGCCGATCGTCAGCAGCGTATAGTTCGACAAGGCGTTCATGAGCGGCATACCCTGCTGCCAGACCCCGATGATCAAGCCGCCGAAAATATTGATCAGGACAATCATGATCCCCGCAACCGCATCGCCACGCACGAACTTGCTGGCACCATCCATGGAGCCGTAAAAATCGGCTTCCCGTGATATTTTTTTACGGCGCATCTTGGCTTCTTTATCGGTCAGCAATCCGGCAGAGAGGTCGGCGTCAATAGCCATCTGCTTGCCCGGCATCGCGTCAAGCGTAAATCGCGCGGCAACCTCGGCAACACGTCCGGCGCCTTTGGTGATAACCACGAAGTTTATGACCACCAGGATCAGGAATAGAACCGCTCCGACAATGTAATTGCCTCCGACCACAAACTGTCCGAACGCCTTGATAACGGCACCCGCGGACTCGGCCCCTTCACTGCCATGCAACAGTATCAGGCGGGTTGAAGCGATATTCAGGGCAAGCCGAAAGAGAGTCGTGACCAGAAGCACCGAGGGAAACACGGAAAAATCAAGCGGCTGTACCGTGTAGAGGCATATCAGCAGAATTGACAGGGCAATCGTAATGTTGGCGGCCAGGAATATATCGAGTACAAACGCCGGAAGGGGAATGATCATCAGCGCCAGAATGCCGATCAATCCCACTGCAACATAAATGTCCGAGTTTTTGCGAAATCCGCGTAACTCTATTGCTTCTACGGAACCGTTTGCCATAAATTATGTACTGTCAGCCGCCTTGTTGTATGTAAGTGTCAAACTGCCAGTTTGTGCAATTTTCGTGCCGTCAACGCCCATGCCATCTATGTTTGCTGGCAAATTGCGCTTGAGCCCGCCACTACCGCCATCATCACTTGATGCGCGCACCTGAAAGCATCACTTCCCAAGCGTGTCAAACCATTGAACGTGTCGGATTATTGACTTTTGATTGGCAGGTACATTATAACAATTGAGTATCTTGCATAACTAGCGGTAATCGTGTATAGTTTCGCGAAAATTTAGCGGAGGCTACTGATGACAAAGGCTGACATTATCGAGACGGTTTCCGGAACGTGCGGATTTTCCAAAAAAGAATCTTCCGAGCTTGTTGAGTGTGTTTTTTCTCTGATCAAGGAATGCCTTGAATCATGCGAAGATCTGAAGATTTCGGGCTTCGGGAAATTTGAAGTTAAACAGAAAAACGCCCGGCGCGGAAGAAATCCTCAAACAGGAGAAGCGCTGGAGATATCGGCACGCAGAATACTCAGTTTCAAACCGAGCCAAATCCTGAAAAATGCCGTCAACAACGCCTGACAAACGCACAGGCCGGCAGCACCTCCCCACCTTTACCACGTTCAAGCCCTTTCAGTGGCCAGCGTCGCTGCCCCAGAGATCTTTCAGCCTTTTGTCCCGTCCGCATCCGCTCCGGTAAAAACTGTAGCGGAGCGGATTTTTTTTGTAATAGTGCTGATGGTACTCTTCAGCCGGATAAAACTCTGTTGCCGGAGTTATCTCGGTCACAACCGCTTCCCGGAATGGCTTGTTCTTTTCCAGTGCCGCTTTTGACTGCTGCGCCGACCTATGCTGCTCCTCTCCCTGATAAAAGATTGCAGCGCGGTACTGATGACCCGCATCGCAAAACTGGCGATCGGCAACAGTAGGATCGATATTGTGCCAAAATACCGTCAGAAGCGACGAATAGGAAATTCTGGAAGGATCATAGACCACCTGCACCGCTTCGGCATGCCCGGTGCCACCGGCTGACACCTCATTATAGGTCGGGTTTTTCTTATGCCCGCCGGTATAGCCAGGGGTAACCGAGACCACACCGGGGAGTTTGTCAAAGGGCGCCTCCATGCACCAGAAGCAGCCACCGGCAAACAGCGCTTTTTCAAGAGTGGCGGCGCATGCGGAACCGGCCGACACTACGACAACCAACACTATTGCTGCCAACGATATAACTCTTTTCATCCCACACCTCCCTGCTGCTATTTACTGACGGAAGCAAATGCAAGAGCCGCCGAGTTCATGCAGTAACGCAATCCGGTCGGCTTGGGACCGTCTTCGAAAACATGGCCGAGGTGCCCGCCACAACGACGGCACAACACCTCGGTCCGGTGCGAGAACAGACTGTTATCGGCTGCAGTCACGATGTTTTCAGGAGAAATGGGGGCGAAAAAACTTGGCCAACCGGTACCGGACTCATATTTTTCTTCCGATCGAAACAGGTCCAGGCCGCATCCGGCACAACGATAGACACCATGCTCGTGGGAATAGGCATATTTCCCCGTCCCGGCCTGCTCGGTACCTTTTTCCCGCAAAATATGGAATTGCTCGGGAGTCAGCTGTTTTTTCCACTCCGCCACACTCTTGACGATTTTTTCACTCATGACAAAACCCCTTTTTTCATACGAATACACTTTTATCGGCCCTGTTTTTTCAGCTCCCGCAGGGGTTTCACGCTTGTCGGCACATCCCGGGGCGGTACTGAAAATGAGCAAGGTTGCTGTCAATAATGCCGAATATAACCGAACTGTTTTCATCATCTACCTCCTCATCAGCTCACTCACTTCTGTCAGAATTATACCACTTGATCATGTGCGCAGCGGGGAAATAATCCGAAGCGTTTTTTGAGGTTGAGTAAGCAGACCTTCTGAGGTATTCTTCGCCGACAAAAGAGTAGGTTGTCAGGCGTACAGGGCACTCTCTTTTACCCATTTAAATAACAAGGAGTCACATTATGGCTAGTCTTAACAAGGTTATGCTGATCGGAAACCTGGGCAAGGACCCCGAAGTGCGTTTCACTGCATCCGGCCAGGCAGTAGCAAGTTTTTCCCTTGCTACGAGTGAAAAATTCAAAGCGAAAACCGGCGAGTGGGAAGAACGTACCGAATGGCACAACATCACACTCTGGGGCAAACTGGCCGAGATCGCCGGAGAGTATCTCTCCAAAGGAAAGACGATTTTTGTCGAAGGACGTCTGCAGACCCGCAAGTGGCAGGACAAAAGCGGCAACGACCGCTACACGACCGAGATCGTCGGAGACAAGATGCAGATGCTCTCACCAAAAGGAGAGCGCAGCGGCGGAGGAGACACCCAGTCAGCACCGAAAAGCAGTGCTTCAAACTACGAAGAGCCCCCGTTCCAGGATGACGACATTCCGTTCTAGGACATTCTTATCAAAGACCTTGCCCGACTCATTCCGTATCTGACATCGCTCCGCTGGCGCTACGCCGGTGGAGCGATGTTTCTTCTCCTCACCAACGCCTTTGCGCTGCTGATCCCCTGGTTCATGAAACTGGCGGTAGAGGCTCTGCAGCATCCGACGGCTGCGCGGTTCTCTCCGTCCTCCTGCGCCCTGATCATTGCGCTTCTGGCTGTTCTGCACTGCATTACACGCATTTTTTCCCGGACATTGATCCTGAATGCCGCCCGCATCATTGAGTTCCATATCCGCAACGACATGTTCCAGTGCCTGACCCGGCTTGACCTCAGCTATTTTTCCGGCAGCCGGAGCGGAGACATCCTGTCCCGTTTTTCCAACGACCTGACCAACGTCCGGATGCTGACCGGCTTCGGCGCCATGAGCGCCATCAATACGCTGCTCGTGTACAGCGCCGCCGTGACAATGATGGTGCGGATTCATCCAGGGCTCACCTTCTGGGCAATTTTCCCCTTCCCGATAATGGTCCTGATCGTCAAAAAGGTCAGTCATCGCCTCTTTCATCGTTCTCTCCTGGCACAGAAGGAGCTGGCACAGCTTTCAAGCCAGGCTGAAGAAACAGTTTCCGCGGTACGGATGATCAAATCCTACTGCCGGGAGGAATACTTTCAGGAAGAATTCGGGAAAACCGCCGAACGCTATCTCAAGAACAACTTGCGCCTGGCGCGATTGCGCGGCCTCATAATCCCGGTTATGGCCGCAGCCACCGGATCGGGAACCCTTATCGTGCTGTTCATGGGAGGGCGACTGGTCATCTCAGGCGTCATCACGCTGGGGGATTTTGTCGCATTCAGCGGTTATCTCGCGATGCTGGTCTGGCCGACAGCGGTGATGGGCTGGATCCTGACGCTGGCCCAACGGGGGGCAGCCTCCATGTCGCGCCTGGCCGGTATACTGGGGGCTGAAACAACGATTACCGACACCCCTGACGCGCAGCCGATCGAAACCCTGCAGGAGGGAATCGAAGCGCGCGACTTGCGCTTCAGCTATGGCGACAATGCCGTTATCGGGGGGATCTCCTTTCACATCCGGGCAGGCGAAACAGTGGGAATCACCGGAGAGGTGGGGAGCGGCAAAACAACCCTGTTGCGGCTGATCCCGAGACTGCTTCCGGTTTCGGAGGGAATGCTGTTTATCGACGGGCGCGACATCAACTCGATAACCACCACCAGCCTGCGCCGACTGATCGGATATGTACCCCAGGAGACATTCCTGTTCTCGCGCACCGTTGCCGACAACATCAAATACGGCATTGCGGGTGAGCATCCTGAGGACGTCATGGCAATCGCGGCCAGTCAGGCCGGGTTTCTTGAGGATGTTGAGTCGCTCACCGAGAGATTCGAGACACAGGTAGGCGAAGGTGGCGTGACACTTTCCGGCGGCCAGAAACAACGGCTGGCCATAGCCCGGGCCGTTGTCGGCAATCCGCCGATCCTGCTGCTGGATGATCCTCTTTCAGCGGTAGATGCCGGGCGCGAGGATGAAATCCTCAACGAGCTGGGTAAATTCTATGCGGGGCGCACCGTGTTGATCGTGTCGCAGCGGGTGTCGGCATTCCGCGATTGCAACCGGATCATCGTCCTGAAAGAAGGAATGATCGTCGAGCAGGGCGCTCCTGCTGAATTGTATCAACAAGAGGGACTTTACACGGAAATTTGTCGCAGGCAGCAGAGAAACCGGGAGATTTGACCGTTACAGTTGGGACCAGGGATTATGATCACAGGTTCATGTCCGGCGGGGTACGTACATCCTGACGCTCCGGAATTGGAAGTGAATCGGCATTCAGCCCCGCAAACCGCTGATGGACACGCTCAGCAAAATCCGCCGGCGCCGCCGACGGCAAGAGGGCGTTGCGCAGAATATTGCGCACCTCAGCCTCCATTGAGCAGCCGTGCTGTGCCGACTGCAGGCGAAGTTTACTCTTCAATACATCATCGATATTTCTGATGGTGATGCTGGCCATGTGAACACCTCCATTGATTGGTGTGACGGCAAGAAGGAAAAGTTTTGGAGCAGTCAACATCCTGAACGGTAATCTCTCAGCTTACTTTAACGTAGCCGTATTCGCTTTAATGAAGAGGGTTTCCGTTGGCTTATGTTTGCGGAATCTGTTAAGAATATTCATTTTTTAGCGTATTCCTGTTCATTTTGGAACAAGAATAGAAAACGTGCTCGCAAAAAACGTATCTTGCTCATTGTGGATAATTGAAATGACCTCAAAAAAAGCCCTGTCAGAACGCGATATCTGCACCCAATTCATCGTGCCTGCCCTGAAAAAAGCCGGGTGGGACATCGAACGTCAGGTGCGTGAAGAGGTGTTTTTCACTGATGGCCGCATCTATGTCAGAGGCACAAGTTCTGCTCGTGGCAGCCGCAAACGTGCCGACTTCATCCTGTACTACAAACCGAATATTCCCATCGCGGTTATTGAAGCCAAAGACAACAGCCATTTTGTTGGTGATGGCATGCAACAAGCGCTTGGATACGCACAGATACTCGATATTCCCGTGGCGTTCAGCTCCAATGGTGATGGTTTTGTAGTGCATGATCGAACCGCATCTTCCGGAGATGTTGAACGCAACCTCACCCTGGATGAATTCCCCACTCCTGAAGAACTCTGGCAGCGCTACAAGAAGTACAAAGGTATCGATTCACCACTACAGGAGCAGATAGCTTCCTTCGATTACTTCTTTGACGGTTCCGGTCGTTCCCCGCGTTATTACCAGCAGATAGCCATCAACCGCTCCGTTGAAGCGATTGCCAAAGGACAGGATCGGATTCTGT
The DNA here is from genome assembly GCA_041675485.1 of Pelobacteraceae bacterium. Classification (GTDB taxonomy): domain Bacteria; phylum Desulfobacterota; class Desulfuromonadia; order Geobacterales; family Pseudopelobacteraceae; genus JACRCG01. Next base: position 37,858 of record JBAYTT010000007.1, read on the forward strand.
TGGTTATGGCCACCGGCACCGGCAAGACCTACACCGCATTTCAGATCATTCACCGCCTCTGGAAGAGTGGGACCAAAAAACGTATTCTCTTCCTGGCTGACCGCAATTCTCTGATTGACCAGACAAAACGGGGTGACTTCAAGCATTTCAAGGACCGGATGACGGTCATCCGAAAAAAGAGTATCGACAAGGCTTTTGAGATCTATCTTGCCCTTTATCAGGGATTGACCAATTACGACGAAGATACCGACGCCTATCGTGAGTTCAGCCCTGATTTCTTTGACCTGATTGTTATTGACGAATGTCACCGTGGCAGTGCTGCAATCGACAGCGCTTGGCGTGAGATACTGGACTATTTCAAGAACGCCACCCACATAGGTCTCACCGCCACCCCCAAAGAAACCAAGGAAGTTTCCAATTTTGAATACTTTGGCGAACCGATTTACACCTATTCGCTCAGACAGGGGATAGAAGATGGTTTTCTTGCGCCCTATAAGGTCATCAGAGTCGGCATCAATGTTGACTTGGAAGGATGGCGACCTGAAGAAGGTGCGCGTGACAATGATGGCAATTTGATTGATGACCGGCTCTACAACACCAAGGATTATGACCGGAATCTGGTCATCGATGAACGTACAAAAACCGTTGCCGGGAAGGTGACAGAGTTCCTGAAAAAGACCAATCCGTTCGACAAGACCATTGTCTTTTGCGTCGATATCGAACACGCCACTCGTATGCGACAGGCTCTGGCCAACGCCAATCCCGAAGAGGTACTGAAAAACTACAAGTACGTCATGAAGATCACCGGTGATGACGACGAAGGAAAGCGGGAGTTGGATAACTTCATCAATCCGGAAGAACGTTACCCGGTGATTGCCACGACCTCCAAGCTGATGACCACCGGTGTAGACGCCCAAACTTGTAAGTTGATCGTTCTCGATTCAAACATCAACTCTCCAACTGAATTCAAGCAGATTATCGGTCGTGGTACTCGCATCAACGAGGAATTTGGCAAGCGCTTCTTTACCATCATGGATTTTCGTAACGCAACTGACCACTTTGCCGACCCGGACTTTGACGGTGATCCGGTCATGGTGAAACAGATACTGGCTGATGATGAACTGACCGATACCGATATTCATCCGGATGATGAACCGGCAATTGACACCGAAACCGGTGAAGAGATTACATTTGGGGATGACAAGCGAGATGTGACGTATGACCGTCCAGAGATTATCGGTGGCGGCGGCATTGTGGCAGAGCCACAGGCTAAGGTTTATGTCGCCGGTATCGATGTATCGGTTCTCAATGAACGGGTGCAGTATCTGGGGGCCAATGGAAAGCTCACAACCGGGAGTCTCAAAGAGTACACCCGCAACGGCTTGCTTCAGGAGTTCCGTACTCTTGATAACTTTCTGGCCCGTTGGAATAGTACCGAAAAGAAGAAGGCACTGATCGACCAGTTAGCAGAGCATGACGTTATTCTGGAAAATCTTCAGGATGAAATCAAGAAGGAGCTGGACCTCTTTGACCTTATATGCCACATAGCCTGGGATCGCCCGGCCCTCACCAGAAGAGAACGGGCAGAGCAGGTCAAGAAGCGGGATTACTTTACAAAGTATGGCGACAAAGCCCGACTGGTCTTGCAGGCGCTGTTGGAGAAATACGCTAAAGATGGCATCGAGAATATTGAAGAGATGAAGGTATTGACCATTGATCCCTTCAAGTCAATCGGTACACCGGCAGAGATTGTCAGCCTCTTCGGCGGCAAGGAAAAGTACCGGACAGCAGTAAAAGAGCTGGAAACTGAAATCTACAGGATGGCGCTATAAATGAAAAACATAGGTTCAATCATAAAGCGGTTGCAGAATACAATGCGCAAGGATCAAGGCGTTTCCGGCGATGCCCAGCGAATCGAACAGTTGGGGTGGATGATTACCCTGAAGATACTGGATAACAAGGACAAGGAGCTGGAGATTCTGCAAGAGGAGTACGCGTCTCCAATTCCGCCTGCAGTCCAGTGGCGGGCTTGGGCTGCCGATGCCGAAGGAATGACCGGCGACGAACTGAAAGAGTTTATTGACCAGAAGCTTTTCCCAGCTCTTAATAATCTGGATATCTCCACCGGCAACAAACGCGCTCTTATTATCCGCGAGATATTTGAGGGAACGAACAACTACATGAAGAACGGCACCATCATACGCCAGGTATTGAATGAGCTGAATCAGATAGATTTTAACTCTTCCGAAGATCGTCACATCTTTGGTGACATTTACGAAACAATCCTCCGCGATCTGCAAAGCGCTGGCAACTACGGTGAATTCTATACGCCCCGCGCTCTCACCGAGTTTATGACCGCTATCATCAATCCTCGCTTGGGTGAAAAGGTGCTTGATCCGGCCTGCGGTACAGGTGGATTTCTTACCTGTGCTATCGAAAACATCCGTAAACAGGACGTGAAAAATGTGGAGGATCTGCAAATTCTGCAGGCCAATATCCACGGTATGGAGTTCAAGCCGCTCCCATTCATGCTCAGCGTCACCAACCTGATTCTGCATGATATCGAAGTGCCGAATGTGGACTACACTGACAGCCTTAACCGTGAGTACACAAGCATCGGAGCCAAGGACCGGGTGGATGTGATTCTTGCCAATCCACCCTTTGGAGCTTCAGTAACTGATGGCGTAGAAACAAACTTTCCACTCAACTACCGGACGACTGAAAGTGCTGATCTGTTTCTACTTCTGATGATCCGATATCTCAAGGATGGTGGACGGGCTGCTATTGTCCTGCCTGATGGTTCATTAACCGGTGATGGCGTCAAGCAGCGTATCCGGCAGCACTGGTTGGAAAGCTGCAACCTCCATACGATTGTGCGACTCCCCAACTCTGTATTCCAGCCGTATGCCAGTGTCGCCACTAATCTGCTCTTTTTCACCAAAGGGGAGCCGACCAAGGAAATCTGGTACTGGGAGCATCGGCTTCTCGAAGGGGTCAAGTCCTATTCAAAGACCAAGCCGATCCAGAGTAGTGAATTTGATGGCGTAAAGCAGTGGTGGGGTAATCGTGTAGAGAACGAGCATGCATGGCGGGTTTCCATAGATACTCTTACTGCCAACGGCTTTAGTCTTGACGTAAAGAACCCGCACGTCAAGGAAACCGGCCATACCCATACCAGCACTGAACTGCTTGAGCTGTTGCACCAATCGTTTCAAAAGAGTGATAGCCTTTTGCAGACGCTGCGGAAGGAGCTGGAGCAATGAGCCGTAAGGGTAGAGACGCAAGATTTTGCGTCTCTACGATGCCCCCTGTGTCAGGATTTGCGCCTTTTAGAATTGGCTACACAGTGTGTAGCCAATTCGCCTTGCGATATATTTTGAAAAGGTCACACAGTGTGTGACGAATTGGAATTACCAACAATGACCGAAAAATTCAAAGACAAATACAGACCGGAGACAACGAGGTTGAAAAGTTGGAACTACTCTTCGGCAGGGTATTATTTTGTGACGATCTGCGAGAAAGACCGGATTTGCGTGTTTGGAGAAATTGAAAACGATACCGTGTTGTTTACTCCATTAGGACTTGCTGCTATTGAATGCTGGCTGGCAATACCGGAACATTTTCCGTTTGTAGAATTGGATGCATTCTGCATCATGCCAAATCATGTTCACGGGATAATTGTCATCAATTCTAGCGTAGAGACGCAAAATTTTGCGTCTCTACAGTGTGACAAACCTGGAAACAAATTTGGCCCGCAGTCCAAGAACCTGGCCTCGATAGTTCGTGGTTTCAAAATCGGTGTTACAAAATTTGCCCGTGAAAATGACATCGATTTTATGTGGCAGCCCCGATATTACGACCGAATTATCCGTGACGAACAGGAGTTATTCGCTGTGCGAAATTACATTCGTAATAATCCTTTGGAATGGGAGTCGGATGAATATGGAATAGATTTGGTAAATGGTGCCCAATGTAGAGACGCAAAATTTTGCGTCTCTACGGAGGTGCCTTCATGACGGGATGGCGACGCGCCAGGATAGGTGATTTATGCGAGATCATCAAAGGAGAGACCGGCCTCGCAAGTTCTACTCCAGGCCAGTATCCACTGGTTGCAACCGGCGCTGATAGAAGATCATGTGATTCATGGCAGTTTGATACTGAAGCGGTATGCATTCCCCTGGTCTCTTCAACCGGTCATGGTAAAAAAACTCTAAATTATGTCCATTATCAGACGGGTAAATTTGCTGTCGGCACCATATTGGCTGCCGTTATCCCCAAAGATCCAACTATTCTGACAGCCCGATTTCTACACCTCTACCTTTCACATTTCAAGGATACCGTCCTTGTGCCGTTAATGAAAGGCGCAGCCAATGTCAGCTTGTCGATGAAGGAAATCGCTTCGGTAGAAATTCCTGTGCCACCACTGGACGAGCAACAGAGCCTGATAGACCTGATTTTTCATATTGAAGATGAACATCGGGAATTACTGTCAGAAACGAACCGGCAAGGAACCCTGCTGAAGCAACTCCGTCAAGCCGTGCTGCAAGATGCTGTTGAAGGAAAACTGACAACGGAGTGGCGCAAGCAGCATCCGGTGGTTAAAGGCGATCCGCAATATGACGCGGTGGCATTGCTAGCACAGATTAAGGCTGAAAAAATGCGGCTGGTCAAGGCAGGAAAAATCAGGCTAGAAAAGCCCCTGCCGCCAATAGACGACAACGCCAAAACATTAGAACTGCCAGCGGGTTGGGTCTGGTGCAAAATCGATGAGTTGGTGCGTTCTCTGAAGGATGATATTAGAACAGGACCATTTGGTACTTCACTTCAGAAGCAAGAGCACAAAAAAGCTGGAATACCTGTGTGGGGTATTGAGAGTATTGATAAGAAAGGCGCGTTTACAGGAAAAAACAAGATTTTTGTAACTGTGGAAAAAGCTGCGGAACTAAAGTCTTTTGCAGTTGCTGCTAAGGACATAATAATATCGCGATCCGGAACAGTCGGTGAGTTGTGTCGTTTGCCTGACGACGTGATCTTTGGCCTAATATCAACTAACTTGATGAAGATATCTTTGGATAGGACGGTAGTTTCACCGGACTATTTTTGCTTATTGTTTAAGGGTACTAAATCTATTGATGTGCAGCTTGAAGTGTTGTGTTTTGGAACAACAAGATTATTTCTGACTCAGTCAATTCTCACGCAATTACTTTTCCCGCTCCCCACCCTAGGTGAACAACAGGCTATAGTTGCCCGTGTGGAATGCCTCATGGCTACTATTGATGAACTGGAAAATCAGAGGGTAGAGACGCAAAATTTTGCGTCTCTACTGATGCAAGCTGTGCTGCGAGAGGCGTTTAGTGAACGCGTGGAACGGTGACAAAGAGAACTTAACATGTCAAAATCGAGGTAGTGTGATGATCCTCAAAATTATTAAAACAGAAGCCGAGTACGACACGGCACTTGATCGAATTGGCGCATTGATGGACGCCGACCCAGGTACTCCTGAGGGTGACGAACTGAAATTGTTGGTTACTCTGGTTGAGTTATACGAAAAAGTTGCTCATCCGATAGACCTGCCTGATCCGATTGAGGCAATTAAATTCCGTATGGAGCAGGCGGGACTGAAACAGAAAGATCTGATTCCATTTATTGGCAGCCGTAGCAAGGTTTCAGAAATACTGTCACACCAGCGCCCATTGAGTATCTCCATGATCCGCAAGTTGCATGAAGGTTTGGGAATACCGGCAAACGTGCTGCTTAAAGAGCCTGGCGCACAGATAATACCAGGCAAGTAGTAGCTTAGGTCCACAAGGATGCCTGTCGTCGATATGCCTCAATGGCCTCCAAGACAGCCTGCATCTTCAAATCCCTATCCCGTCATCTTCAGACGTCCGGCCCCCTGATCGTATGTTCCGTTTGAAGATCAGGACACTTATCCCGTCCGAGGTTCTATCGAATTCAAATGACAGGGTGTGCTCAAAAGCCAGCAGAGCCACCGCCTCCAGTTGTTCCAAACCGCGCAAACGGAAGAGAATGCGGTTCCCCTTGCCGAGATAGCCTAAGAAGCTGTTTGAGACGTCGAATTCAACTCTCCCCCATTCACCTGACAGGTCTACCACGCTCACACCTGGACTGCTGACAGAGGCTTCACTCAGGCTGACGCGCCGGGTGAGTCCGCCACTTGCGCCCGACTGATCCGGAACCGGCGATGCTTGAGGCTCCAGAGGGGCTGACGAGATCACCATGCCGGCAGCTACGGTGGCGTTGGAGAAGCGGTCAATCAGGATAAAGCTGCCGGTATCCCGGTTCTGCTTGTATGGGTCGAAAGAGATCGGGCGGTCAAGTTCCAGGCGGGCAACGCCGATTTCGTTCAAACCGAGCGTCGGCGCCAACTTCTGCTCCAGGCTGTTGACGTCCACCGCGTACTGCACGGCGGTAACCCGACCCGGAGTCACAGCTGTTGCTGTTTTGACCAGATAGATCTGGCCCGGTTGCAGCGCCTCATCATGCATCCAGACCAGGTGAGCCTCCAGGTGCCGGGCATGGATCGGTGGCGCATCAGGCGCGGTCAGCATATCGCCCCGGCTGACATCGATCTCGTCCTCCAGAGTCAGTGTCACCGCCTGGCCTGCGGTCGCCTCCGGCAGATCACCATCCATCGTGACAATCCGAGCAACCCGGCTGCTGCGGCAGGACGAGGCGACCCGCAGTTCATCCCCCGGCCGGATGGTGCCAGCAGCAATGGTGCCGCAGAAGCCACGGAAGTCGAGATGGGGGCGGTTCACCCACTGCACCGGCAGACGGAACGGCTGGTGCCGGTTGTCGGCTGCGATTTGAACGGTTTCCAGATACTCCATCAGGGTGGGCCCTGTGTACCACGGGGTGTTGGCGCTGGCTTCGATCATGTTGTCGCCGTTCAGGGCAGAGAGCGGAATTGCCGTGATCGAGGAAAAGCCGAGCGATGCAGAAAACTGCTGATATTCGTTCACAATCGCACTGAACCGCTCGGCATCGAAATCGATCAGGTCCATCTTGTTGATCGCCAGCACCACGTTGCGGATGCCAACCAGCGACACCAGAAAGCTGTGGCGCCTGGTCTGGGTCAGCAGCCCCTTGCGGGCATCCACCAGGATCACCGCCACCTGTGCGGTGGAAGCGCCGGTGACCATGTTGCGGGTATACTGCTCATGGCCAGGGGTATCGGCGACGATGAACTTGCGCTTGTCGGTAGAAAAGTAGCGGTAGGCCACATCGATGGTGATCCCCTGCTCACGCTCCGCCTGCAGGCCGTCCATAAGCAGGGCATAGTCGATTGCTCCACCCTGGGTGCCGACTTTTTTGCTGTCCGCTTCCAGCGACGCCAGCTGATCCTCGAACACCATCTTGGAATCCCACAGCAGGCGCCCGATCAGGGTACTCTTGCCGTCATCGACACTGCCGCAAGTAATGAAGCGCAGCAGCGATTTTTCTTCCTGGCTTTTGAGATAGGCGAGGATATCGTTTTCTATCAGCTCCGATTGATGTGCCATATATATTCTCTCTTTTCTGGAACGTAAATTTTTCGTTCTGGCAAGGCTGTCGAGGCGGAGGGCGGAGACGTAGCACCGCTACGTCGCACAACTGACGCCGAAGACTTACGCAGCCAGAGCGGAAAAGTGGCGTTCCACTAGAAATATCCTTCCTGTTTCTTCTTCTCCATCGATCCTGACTGGTCATGGTCGATCAGACGCCCCTGGCGCTCCGAAGTACGGGTGAGCAGCATCTCCTGAATGATTTGCGGCAGGGTGTTCGCTTCCGATTCCACCGCAGCGGTCAAGGGATAGCACCCCAGGGTGCGGAAACGCACCGATTTGTACTGCACCTCCTCGCCCGGCAACAACTCCAGGCGCTCGTCGTCCACCATGATAAGCATGCCGTCCCGTTCCACCACCGGCCTGACAGCGGCATAGTAGAGCGGCACGATCGGAATATTCTCCAGGTGGATGTACTGCCAGACATCCAGCTCAGTCCAGTTGGAGATCGGGAAGACCCGGATGCTTTCCCCCGGTTTGACCCTGGTGTTGTACAGGTTCCACAACTCGGGACGCTGGTTTTTCGGGTCCCAGCGGTGGTTGGCGCTCCGGAAGGAGAAAATCCTCTCCTTGGCCCGCGATTTTTCCTCATCCCGTCGGGCACCGCCAAAGGCGGCATCGAACTTGTAACGGTCAAGCGCCTGTTTCAATCCCTCGGTCTTCATGACGTCGGTATATAACGCCGAGCCGTGGGTAAAGGGAGAAATACCCCTGTTTACCCCCTCCTCGTTCACATGCACGATCAGGTCAAGGCCGCATTCGGCGGCCATCTTGTCCCGGAACTCGATCATCTCGCGGAACTTCCAGGTTGTATCCACATGCAACAGCGAAAATGGGGGAGGCGCAGGGTAAAAGGCCTTGCGGGCCAGATGGAGCATAACCGCAGAATCCTTGCCGATGGAATAGAGCATGACCGGATTTTCGAACTCGGCCACCACCTCGCGGAGGATATGAATGCTTTCAGCTTCAAGCTGCTGCAGATGGGTAAGATTTTTGTTCATATTTTTATCTCCTAAGCCGGACGATCCGGACAAAAAAAACGGTATTAGCTTCGAGATTACTTCATGATTACCTCACGATTACAAGACTCAGGAATTTATAATCATGAGTAATATTGAGGTAATCATGAGGCTAGCTAAACATTAAATCTGGCCTGGCTACTCAATCCAGCCGCCACCAAGCACCCTCTCTCCATCGTAAAGTACTGCCGCCTGACCCGGTGTCACCGACGTCTGAGGTATATCAAAATGCACCTCGAAGCGGTCATCATCCAGTACAACTACCCGGCACGGCGCCGGAGTGTGGCGATAACGAATCCGGCATGTTGCGCGAAACTCCGTTGTCGTGGGAGGCGTGCTCCAGGTTGCTCGTGCCGCCGTCAACGCTGATCGTTCCAGCTCATTTCGTTCGCCGACCACGACCCGGTTGTGTTCCGGGTCAATACTACGCACATGCAGCGGGCTCTTCCAGGCAATCCCCAGTCCCTTGCGCTGTCCAACCGTGTAGCGGTGAACTCCTGAGTGGTGACCAATCACAGTGCCGTCGCCGGTAACAACCTCACCCGGCTTCTGCGCAACACCGTGACTCTCCAGAAACTTCACGTAGTCGTTATCAGGAATGAAGCAGATCTCCTGACTTTCATGCTTGTGCGCCACCGGAAGCGCGTATTCTGCGGCAAGCTTCCTGACATCCGGCTTTTCGAGCTGACCAACGGGAAACAGAACCTGTTGCAACTGCTCCTGGGTCAGGGTAAAGAGGAAATAGGACTGATCCTTTTTAGGATCGAGACCGGTCAGCAGCCATTTCCGGCCGTTCTCATCCTCGGATATCCGGGCATAATGGCCGGTTGCCAGCAGCTCCGCACCCATTTCTTTTGCCTTTGTGAGCAGCAGGTCGAACTTGATCAGCTCATTGCAACGGATGCAGGGGTTTGGGGTGCGACCGGCCGCATATTCGGCAACAAAGTAGTCAATGACCTGTTCCTTGAACTCGGCCCGCATATCGATGACTTCGAAGGGAATGCCCAGCTTTTTTGCCACCCTGCCGGCATCCAGGACATCGTCAAGCGAACAGCAGGTTTTTATCGTGCAGCCGGGTTCTTTTCGCACCGGATCGTACAGCTGCAACGACACTCCGGTCACCTCGTACCCCTGCTCTTTCAGCAATGCCGCACTGACCGACGAGTCAACGCCACCGCTCATGGCTATCACAACACGCGTACGGGTCATCTCCTGTGCAGCCCGCATTCCTTGTTTTCCGGATTCTCCCACCACCACCGCCCCGCTCGTGCATCCTCACCCGGTTGCACCGCCCTGGTACAGGGAGCGCAGCCGATGGAGCGATACCCCTGGCTGTAGAGGCGGTTCTTCGGCAGATGGTGCGTTTCGGTATAGCTGAGCAACTGTTCTTCACTCCAGTCAAGCAGCGGATTGATCTTGAGGATGCCGCCGTTCAATCCGTCCTGTTCAATGGCTTTCAGGTCGCTGCGGGTAACGCTCTGTTCACGGCGCATGCCGGTCACCCATCCCTTCAACTCTCGGAGTGCACGCGACAGCGGCTCCACCTTGCGGATATGGCAACAGGCGTGGCGCTTGTCCAGCGATTCGCGGAAGGAGAACAGCCCTTCGGTCCGCTCCAACTTTTCGACCTCACCATGCTTGGGAAAGTACCAGTCTATCTTTAAGCGGTAACGCTCCACCAAGGCATCGGCAACTTCGTAGGTTTCCTCGTTCAAGCGGCCGGTATCAATGGCAAAGACACCAAGGTCGATTCCCGCTTCATGTGCGATGTCGATAATCGCCACGTCTTCCAGCGAGAAGGAGCAGGCCAGGGAAACCGGGCCGCCAGCCGCTTCGATGCCGATACGGAGGATATCCGCCGGAGTGGCGTCTTCAGTTATATTTGGAATTGTTTGACTCATTGAACTTCCTTTTCACAGTAATTCATCTTTCTGAAACGCGATTTTTTCGTCAGATCAAGGCTGTCGAGGGATTGCGCGGAGACGTAGCAGCGCTACGTCGCACAAGTGATCCCGAAGACTTACGCAGAGCTGGCGGAAAAGGCGCGTTTCACTCATATCTGGTAGTCCTCCACAAACACCCTCACCTGTCTCGGTCGCACGAAAACCGACTCTCCCTGCTGCAGCCCAAGCCCCTGGAACACATCCCTGGTGAGTTCCGCTTCGATATATTCACCGTTGTCATCTATTGCCAGGGTGACCCGTACCGCCGGGCCAAGTTTCTGGATGTGCCGGATCTCGGCCTTCAGCGCCGTTGAATCCTGGGGACTGCGCTCGATCTCGATATCATGGGAACGGACATAGGCCACGGCATTTTCATGCGCCTCATGGGAAGCTCCGCCCGGCTCGTGGCTACGGCCATGGAACAGGTTTACGTTGCCCAGAAAGTTCAGCACGAAGGGGTTGGCCGGATGCTCGTAGACCTGATCGGGAGTGCCGGCCTGTTCGATTTTTCCCTTGTTCATGACCACGATGCGGTCGGCCACTTCCAGCGCCTCTTCCTGATCATGGGTGACAAAAACACTGGTGACATGAATTTCATCATGCAGCTTGCGCAGCCAGCGGCGCAACTCGGCCCGCACCTGAGCATCCAGAGCGCCGAACGGCTCGTCCAACAGCAGCACCTGAGGCTCTACCGCCAGGGCGCGAGCCAGAGCGATGCGCTGACGCTGGCCACCTGAAAGCTGGGCAGGATAGCGATTGGCAAGCGCTTCGAGCTGAACAAGTTGCAGCAGTTTTATGACCTTTTCCCTGATTTCGGATTTGGCTGGGCGAGTCGCTTTCGGCCTCACAGTCAGGCCGAATGCCACGTTATCGAACACGGTCATATGCTTGAAGAGGGCATAGTGCTGAAAGACAAAACCGACCTTGCGTTCACGCACATGGCTCTTAGTGGTATCTTCACCGTTGAACAGAATCCGGCCATTGTCGGGTGTTTCCAGACCGGCAATAATCCGCAGCAGCGTGGTCTTGCCGGAACCGGAAGGGCCCAGCAGAGCCACCAATTCACCTGACGGGATGGTGAGACTGACATCGTTCAAGGCATTGAAGCTGCCAAACTGTTTGCTTATGTTTTCGATCTCGATGCTCATCTGGTCACCTGTTGAAATTTAATCGTTCTCAAGTTGCTGCCGCACTTTCCATTCAGCCACCGATTTGATCACCAGCGTTATCAGCGCCAGGAAAGCCAGCAAGGAAGCCACGGCAAAGGCGGCTGTGTAGTTGTACTCGTTGTAGAGGATCTCCACGTGCAACGGCACGGTGTTGGTCATTCCCCGGATGTGTCCGGAGACGACCGACACGGCACCGAACTCCCCC
>JBAYTT010000008.1:0-48608 GCA_041675485.1 Pelobacteraceae bacterium
GGACATTCGCGGAAGTGACAGGGGCAATCGGATTGGGTGTCGGCACGACCAGCTATGCTCACACGGGTTTGGCGCTTTCGACCGAGTATTGCTACCGGGTCAAGGCATACAGCACGTTACCAAATCCGCCTCCTTCTATTTACAGCAATGAATCATGTGCAACCACGCCGCTGGCTGCGCCGGTGCTTAATGATCCGGTTGTGGTTTCCTCCACTCAGATAGATCTTTCCTGGAATGACGTTCCCGGCAATACCGGCTATGAAATCCAAAGATGCAACACTACGTATCCTAATAATCCGGAATACTTGGGATATTATGGTAATAATCCATCATATGACAGTTGGTTCTGGTCATGCAGCCCGGTAATTACTCTTCCGCAAGGCTCTGTCAGCTATTCGGATACCGGTCGTTTGTCAGGATATACCTATCGCTACAAAATCAGAGATACCTATTCAGGTGGAACTTCGGCGTATAGCGCGCCGAAAGACACAATTACCATTCCCCCCGCTCCGACTCTTTCGGCGGCTGCTGCTTCGGCGACTCAAATGAATTTAAGCTGGAATGATGTTTATGGAGACTCCGGATACAAACTGGAATGGAAACCTCGTACAGGTTCAGATTGTACGACCGGAACATGGAACGGTCCCATTGCAATTGGTGAGAATGCGGCGGTTTATCAACAAACCGGGCTGACCGCCGGAACATATTACTGCTATCAAATAAAGGCATATAATGCATACAGCGAATCCGCGTATGGTGAAATATCCCAGATAACCGCGCTCGATCCCCCAACCTTGAATGCACCAACCGGGGTAACTGCTTCAAAAATCGATCTTTCCTGGAATAACATGACAGGCAATACCGGTTATAAGATTGAACGCAAGACAGGTACGGATGGTACCTGGAGTCAGGCAGGCACGGTTGGTCAGGATGTGATTACCTTCTCCAACAGCAGCGGGCTGAATTCAGGCACACTCTATTACTACCGTGTTACAGCGCAAAATACTGGAGGCTCTTCACTGCCGAGCAATGAACAGTCCACGACAACGACGCCAGTAGCTGCTGCCCACACTGTTTCGGCTATATCATCCTCTCGGATAGACCTTTCGTGGGCAGTGGTTCCGGGCGCCACCAATTACAAAGTGGAACGTAAAACCGGAGTTGACGCTTATACTGAAATAACAAATGTGGCGGCAGGCTATAACACGTCATACTGTGGCTATTTTTATCCAACCGTCGGTTGTTCCATGTTGTCGGCGGCGGTAGCCGGTTACCATGACAACGGTTTGACGGAAAATACCAACTACTGTTACCGGATTAAGTCATGGAACAGCACTGGCGGTGATTCGCCTTACAGTGACGAGCAATGCACAACAACATCGGCGATGCCGGACCAGAATCTTACCGCAAGCGCAATCAACTCATTTAAAATCAGGCTTGACTGGACTCCCGTTACTTGTGTTCCAAACGCATGTGATAATCCGGATGGTTTTGAAATCGAGCGACAGATACGGAGCGGAATCTGGGTGAAAGTCAAGGCTGTTGATGGTGTGACCCTTAGTTATGTAGATACTATTGCCATTGAACCTAATAAACAATACAGCTATCGGGTCCGGACATTTAAAGGATCGGACATGTCACCGAACAGCAATATTGCAACTGTCACGACGCCATTATATTCATCTGCTTCCTTGACTTGTCCATAAACTAGATCGGTCCGGATAAGAGGCTATATCATACCATGGAGTTAATCTTGCTTTGTCTGATAGGGCAGCTTTTGCTAGGCACTGATTCGGCCCATGCTGCCCCGAATATGGAGAACAAGGGTATTTTCTCCTCGGCTCAGGCGGCGTTTGCTGATGAACGCCACATGGCCAAACGTCAAAAAACGGAGGGGGCTCCTGATGCAACTCTCTCCGGACAGATATTGATTCAGGGCAACGCCCCAGTTGTTAACTGGATGGTTTATCTGTTCAACAAAACAGTCGGCCCGCCTCCTTCCAAAGATAAATACTGGCGAGTCCCTGACCTGATATCTTCCGTGGATAAGGATGGGAAGTTTTCGCTGGCGGTTTCGGAAGGGGAATATTATCTGACAGCAGCCCAAAAGGATCCGAACGGAGAACTGGGTCCACCCACGGTCAGTGAACTTCATTATTTTCACGGTGATGCTGAGTGGAATCCAGTACCGTTGATCGTGACTTCAGGTACCAAACTGAATCTGGGTGTTCTTGCCAGGGTTTTTATGTGGACGCCGGAGATGATTACGCGTGACAAGGGTATCACCTCGATCGAGGGGGTTGTTACCGACATGGAGGGCAAACCTTTGGAGCGCGCCCTGGTGTTTGCTTATCTGTCAAAAGAAGTAACGGGAAGGCCGGTATTTATTTCTGAAAGGACTGATAAAAACGGCAGATATCTGCTGCGCGTCCATGATGGCGGCACCTTTTTCCTGAAGGTAAGAAGCGTGTACGGTGGAGGGGCTCCGGAGGCGGGAGAGTTTCTCAATATCACTGAGGAATTCAAACCGTTTTGGGTGAATCTCAAAAAAGATCAAAAGTTGCAGGGGATAAATCTTCAGGTGAAGAAGTTTCAGAAACGTGGGCCTGTGAACACCAAGCAGTGAAATTAAGGGTATGCATGGCCAACAAAGATTATACCGATACAACAAAGCCCGCTTATGCGGGCTTTGTTGTATCTTAAACCACTACAGAACCATCGGATTAGAAGGAAATATTTATGGAGTCTCGTGTCACATTTCCTTTAGGCGTTGTAACCGTCACATAAAGTGTATCTGAACTGGAACCGGTACATGTGTTTTTTATCGAGGTAGACGCCTCAATACTACGGTACTTGAAGGAACTTGGTGTGGCGCTTAGGCAGGTGCCTGCAAAGCTGAATGAGGTCGTCGTATCTTCAGGCATTATATTTCCGTTTACATCCCGGATAAAGATGGCAACTTCTGTCGTGGTCCCCGGACCGGTAATTTGAAGACCAGGTTTTCGCGTATTACTATCAAGCGGACCTATTGCTGAGATGAATGCATCTGAGCCGGACATGATGATCTGGAAGTTTTTGAAAATATGCAAAGAACGTGGTGCACCGAGATAGGCACTCCCCTGAAGAACGCCGTTAAACTTCCCGTCTCCGGTGTTGTAGACACCATCTCCGTTGAAGTCGATAGCCGGGTCAACCGAAGGGTCGCGTACAAGACAACCTGTTGAATCCAGCGATGGATTATAGTCCGATAACAGTGATGGATTACAGTGCCTTCTCGTGGAATCGGTTGTCCAGCTTTTGGCGAGGAACGCTTCAGGTAAATCGGTAAATTCACCCGGATCGGCCAGGCCGTTCAGGGCGATCAGGTCAGTAAAGCTCTCCTCACCAATGGCATAAACGAGAATTTTAGCTCTGCCATCCGCGGGTCGTGGGTCCTGGCTCCGCCATTTAACGGTAGCAATACCGTTTTGGGTAGTGCCCGCAGGCTCAATTGAGCCGCCGTAAGTGGTGAAGTATACTGAGGTGCCGTCGGGGACCGGATTGCCAAAATGATCGGAAAGCATGGCTATTATCGGCACCTCAACGTTATCGTAACCCCAGGCTTCCGGGTGCGGTGTGGCTACGCCTTGGGAGCTTAGAGAAAGACCATTTTGATGGGGAAGGCCGGTTGATACCGTCAACTGATCGGACTTTACCGAAATGGTTGTCCCCCTTACCGTGGCTGTTACTCTAACCGGAGTAGCAACAACACCTGCAATGACCATTGTTTTTACAGATCCGGAAGAGTCACTCACTACAGAAGCCGGATTCAGCGAGAGTCCTCCCACACTTGTATCAAGGGTAAAATCAACAGTCTGTCCCACCAGAGGTTGGCCGGTAACGTCTCTGACGATAAAGCTTACGATGGATGTTTCCGAGCGCCCCAACCCGCCGACTCCTTTCAGCGTAATATATGTAGGGGAAGCAGAAACAAAAGAGATGGAGTTGACCGGCGGGTTTGTTACAACAGGAGGTGTTACGGTAACTCCGGGGATCAGAATGCTTTTGACGATAGTCTGGTTTGTAGCAGCAGCAGTAGCAGTAAATGTTGCGGTAGTATCAGTTGAGAACGGAAGGATGCGAAACGTGAATATTGCCTGTCCCTGGGCATTTGCCGGTTGCTCGGTCGAACTAAAGGCAATGTTTGCCGGTTGATCGGATGAGATGTTCACCGACCGTCCGAATGCCTTGGCTCCGTTAGCGAACGAAGCGGTAACGGTGCCATCTGAGTCAGCCGTTGCCGGAAGGGAAAGTGCGAGGGACAGGGTGCCGACGCCTGGAAGGGTTACCGGCTTGGAGATGGAAAGTGTCCCGACTGTGACGGTAAAAGATACGACTGTATCTGCTTGCACTTCAGATGAGGTGTAATAGAAGGTCGCCGCTCCATTGGAATTTACGGATTGGCTGGCAGGGGTAAAGGATACCAATGATGAGCCGGTTGAGCTAACGGTTACGGTCCCGCTGCCAGGTCCACCTTTTGGTGCGACCAGCTTGACCGATATTGTGCCGCTTCCGCCGCTTTGGGCAGGAACGGTAATATCTTCAATAGAGAGAATGCCGGTTGTATCATCGGAGACAACGTTGCTGCCGCCGCCACAGCCAGGCAGGGTGCAGAGTACATATATAAGAAACAGCCAAAACCACGAATTCAACTTCATACACCCTCCATTGTTGAGTGTAACATCAATGTAATTATTATTGGTTTTCACGGGCCAGCCTATCGAGGCAATCTTTACGATAATAGGCGGCATCACTGATAAAGGGGGAACCGGGATATGATTTCGTGAAAGCGTCAAAAATTTTGATGCTTTCAGTGCAATCACCGATTTTGTAGGCGGTGACGGCGCTACGGTACAATAACTGTTCGCGGTCAGTTGTCACCGAAACGGTTTGTACGCTCGCTGCCGCAGGGGGACTATCCTTTGGTACTGTTTGCTGGACGGACTCTTTTACTGAAACATTGACCGTATCGATTACAGGGGCGTTTTGCAGCTCTTCGATTTTCTTTAGCTGTGCCTGTCGTGCTGCATCTGCAGCCCGTCGCTCCTCGGCGCTCCGCTCTTCGTTTTCTTGTCGTTCACGCTTCAAACGTTCCTGAGCCGCCGATACTTCGCTTTCCAGGCGAACAATTGTAGCCTGTTGCCGCTCAAGTTGCTGCGATGTGGCTGCACTGACTGGTGCAGGCTCGGCAGGTCTTTTAGCCTCCGGTTGCGGAACTGTTTTTGTTTCCTGAGGCGCTGATGTTGCTGCCTTGGCAGTTGGAACTGTGGCCGTCGTAACGTCGCTGCTCTTTCGCGCAGGAGTCTCTTCTGCCGCGGTTTTTTGCTGAACCCGATGCGGTTCGCTGCCCATGATCCAGTCACGCGAGCTCTTCTCGGTAACCAGGCTCCCCAGATTATTGATCAGATGAAAATCCCCTCCGATGTTCTGGAGCCGTTTTTCATGCTCTTTACGGATTTCATCAATACTTTTCGCATTCAAAAAGTAGGGGGTCATCATGATTACCAATTCGTTTTTGGTTCTGACTTGGTTACTGTAAGAAAAAAGCGATCCGAGATACGGGATGTCGCCCAGGACAGGTACACTCCGTTTGGATTCGGAAAGCTTGTCTGAAATAAGGCCGGCGATCACGATCGTTTCTCCGGCCTTGGCATCGACCATCGTATCGATTTCACGAACATTGATGACCGGTTTTGTGCTGGATTTGTCAGGAGATGTGGACATCTCCCTGATTTCTGAAACACTTGGGTGAATCTGCATGATGATCGATCCGTCCGGAGCTATTTGCGGGGTTACGTCCAGAAAAATTCCGACTTCATCCACCTGGGGAGTGGTCGTGAAGGTGTCCTGTCCACCGATGGCGTTGTTCTGGGTTGTTTTGCTGGAAATCCAGGATACCTCTTTGGTTGTCAGCTTGATGACCGCTTTCTGGTTGTTGAGTGCGGTGATCTTCGGACTGGACAGCATGTTGATATTGCCTTGCTGCTTCATGGCATCGAGCATGACCCCGTAGGAATTACCTGCCGCAGAAATTTTAAAGACGCTGCTGGCAGCCGATGCTGCTCCGCCCGTTGAGGGGATGAGCGTTTGGGCAATTGAAAAATTGGATGATTTGTCGATGATGGTTTTCCAGTCGATCCCCATGGAAAAGCTGTCGTTGAGGCTGACCTCCATAATATGTGCCTGGATTAACACCTGCCGTTTGCTCCCTTCCTCGACGTCGGCGAGGAAGGAGGCAACTTTATCGAGGTTCTCGGGAAAATCTGTGATCTGGATGATACCGGCCAGTTCATTGACGACCAGCTGCTTGAGCTGATTTTCATTGAGCTGAGTATTGCTCAGCATAGGATCGCCCGGCTCGGATAGTGCACCTTTCTTGTCGGAAGTGCCGGAGGTGGCTGCCTTCGATTCAGCTGCAGGTGTCTTTTCCGCTTCGCCGACAATATAACCGCCTCCTTCACGTCTGCCCTTGCCGCTGGTTCCGAAGACGAACATTTCAAGAGACGTTTCAATCGCCCCCCAAAAGTCCGACTTGCCCGCAGTTGAAACGCTGACGCTCCCGGAACCACCGGCTACAAAGCCGGATACGTTCGTGTTGCTGGAAGAGTTGCGGGTGTCTTTCAGATAGTTCATCCGGAAGGTTCGTGTGGTCAGTTTTGGCCTGCCGACCAGGATCAAGCCATTCTCTACAGAGGCCGTATAGCCAAGCGGCTTGAGGATTGTGTAAAGCAGTTCGCCCAGTTTTTTGTTCCTGGCTTCAATCTGAACCGTACCTCGCAGGCCCCGTTCAGCTACTATTGAAACACCGCTTTCTTTTGAAAGCAGCAGCAGGACATCCCGGAGATCGGCATTCTTGAGCGTCAGTGAATAGGAACGCCCCGGATCGTTGCTGCGATACGCATCAGGGTCCTTCAGGGCAGCAGCAGATTTCTGTGCAGGTGCAGGGGTCGTGTACGTGGAGAGCGCCTTGGTGTCCTTGATTGTGTTCACAGCCGGGTTTGCGCACCCGGCTACGCCAAGAGGGATGGCAAGTGCCGTTAAGAGTCGCATTTTCATTGTTTGCCTCGATCAATCCTGCCCTGATAGATGTCATAGATGATTTTTTCGTTGCGTTCATTGAGCAATACAGCCTGATATCTGCTGATTTGCTTGACGGTGACAGCGCCGAACGTGTCACCGGCTTTGACGGTGCGGCCATTGATCAGGGCGTGAAATGACGTGCCAGTCTGCAGGATTCCCTGAAGCTGGATGTCCATATCCTGTTCCCGTTTCGGAAGAGCAGCGCCCGGTCTGTTTTGCTGAATGGTTTTTGCCGTTGGCGGGTGATCACCTTTTTTCAAACTTCCTATGAACGGATCCCGGCGCCATGAACCGGAATCTTCCCTGATGGATTCAGGAGGCTGTGGCACACTGTTTTTGACAGGAGTTTGGGCCGCTTCAGCCGCAAGAGAGATGAAGCAGAAAATAATTGCCAACGTACGTGATGTCGATAGCTGATTTATCATCGTTTTACCGGAAGAGAATAAAGTTCAACGGTTAGAGTCCCCTTGAGTTGAGCAACATCCGGGCTCAGCTTGAAGTCGGTTATGCGGTTGAAACGCTCGGAATTCTGCAGTCGCCGTACATATTCGGCAAAATTGCGATAGCTGCCAATGGCGCTGATTTTAAGGGGGTGTTTGGTAATTGTGGACGTGTCTGAACCTCCAGGGCGAGCGTTACCTGAACTTTTCTCTGCCTCGGTGGAGACTTCATGCTGTTTCAATCCGGATTCCCGGGCTGCACGATAAAGCGTTTCTATAAAAACCGGAGTGTTGGCATCCACAGGAATCAGCTTCGTGAGGCGCGATACTTCAGTTTCGCCAGCACGACTCTTGTCTTGCGCTGCATTGATGCTTGCCAGTTCTGCGCGCAGGCGTTTGACCTTGGCAGCTCTATTGCTACGATAGGCGATCATGAACACCGCCAAAATCAGCAGATACGCAATAAGGACTATGATCTTATTTTGTCGTGTCAAGCGAACTAACCTCACTGGTGACGGAAATCTTTAAAAACCGATCCTTGTCCTTGATAAATACGCTTATGGCTGGTTCTCGATGGTTCTTCAGGTATGGAGTGCCGTCAAGCATCGCAATATATTTTGTCAACAGCATGCTTTCCGCTATGTTGTCGTCAAGTTGAGCCAGGGCGGTGATGGAGATGTAACTCTTGTCATTTTTTTGGTGAAACTCAAGGTTGTCCAGATACACTCCGTTCGGCAGATTGGTCGCCAACTCACGGAACAGGTTGTAAAAAACAGGCTGCCTGGAAGTCAATTTTTTAAGAGCTTCGAGGTTTTTGATATACGGATCGCTTGCAGGTGCCGTGTTCTTGCCCTTTTGGTCCTGCGGTTGCGCCCGCTTAACCTGTTGTTTCAGCTTTCGATACTCCTGCTCGGTGAGCGAGATTGCCAACAGGGCCGCGCATGCGGTGATCGCGTAAATGATAAGGCCGGATGTCTTGCGCAAGGGAAATCGCCGGAAAAAGTCCGCAGCTGCATAGGTTGTCGCAGAGTTGCTCTGCAGAGCTGCTGCATAACCGGCCAGCGGCACGTAACCGCTTTCTTCCGGAAGTCCGGTCGGCATGGCAGGGGCTATGCCAACCTCAATGCCCATGGCCTCTTTAAGGGCAGAGGCAATTTCGTCCAGACCGCTTTCAAGTCCGCACACCCAGACCATCTGGACCGGAGTCGCCGGGTAGGATGCCTGGTAGTTTGAGTTGATACTGAAGATGGTGTTGATGATTTTAAACGTTTTTTGTTTCAGTGCTTTTTCAATTTCTTCTGCGCTGTCCGTCTGGGTGGCTTCAGAGGAGGCATAGGCAAGTCTCTGGAAATGCAGAATGCCGTCAGCCGAGATGTAAAACGCCTCGATAAATCCGCGTTGAATTTCAAAAATTGCGTGAGCATTGAAAATGGCTTCGCGAACACTGCGAAAAGCATTAATCATTGCATTGACTGGCGTGGTGATGCTGCTTAGCCGCATCCGGCAGGATGAAAACAGTTTATGGTAGTCTCGCAAGGTTGCGGTTGGGATATAGAGTGAACACCATGTCTGTGTCTTCTGATCCGAGGCGCCAGGGATTATCGAGAAGGGGGGGAACTCCTCTTTTGCCTCGGCACTGATCTTTCGGCCGATCAGCTTTTCTGCGTCCGGTCGCGGCATTTTCGGAAGTTGGTGGGTGTCAATGGTGACTTCATCTGAAGGAATTATCAGATGGGCTGAGTCGATGGAGCCATGTATGTCAGAACGTATCTGCTTGATTATCTGTTTAAGCGCCAGATCCCAGGGATTCTTCTTTTCGGTGTCATAATAGATCAGATAAGGGTTTTCAGCCGCCGGGGCATGTTTTATGGCAGGCTCGTCAGCTGCGGGCGCATCTGACCCTGACCGGGAAACAGGCTCGAAATCGAAGGTCCGGCAGTATTCGAGCACGCCGTTGTTACTCAGCACAGCCCGCAGGCAGTTGTCACGTATGTCGATGATTAGTGCGTTCATGGTTGTCTAACGTAGCTCGGGTAAAATGATTTGGTTGATGTTGTCGCTAACGAAATACAAAAAATTGTTTGTTGATGGTAGGGAATCAGTACAATCAGTCGAATGGTGCAACGTTGTGGTTATTTCGATTCCGCCAACCGGCAGTTTAAGTGGATTCAAAGAAGAATCCAATAAGAGCGTCGTGTAGTTAGAAAATCCCGATGCCTTTTTTAGCTGTTTGCACAGCGGTGGTTGAGAGTAAATTCCTGTCGGATCTGTCGGGTCCTTAAACTTTAGAGTTATTTTCAGGCCACCAGAATAGTTGTTCAAGATGTTCCCTTGGATGCGAATGCGGTTCGTTGGTGTCACATCCCTGTCGTAAACCTGGACATCTGGATCAACGATATCATCCGGGGTGTCAAACACGCCATCAAGGCCGGCGCTGCGTAATTCGGCACTTACATAGCGGCCATAGGCGTCCTTGGTGAGTGTGTAGCGGAATGTATTTCCCCAGGCGTCCTTGTTCCACTCCGATCCAAAGCCGGTCAGATAGGGGCCGTTCCAGTGGGGGTAGCCTCCCACCGGCTTGCTGACCAGGTATGAGAGTCCGCCCGCGGCAGAAATGTTGGTAAAGGGAAGTTCCCCGTTGTCGCCGACAAAGCCGTAGTGGGTTCGCACCCCGTTCTGAACGAGGCTCTTGTCCCCGACCAGTCCTTTCTTGATCTCGCGCATCCGCTCCCTGGTCGTCGCAATCTCTTCGCCCTCCCAGAACTTCCAGACGGCAGGTGCCATAATCCCGGCCAGGACCGAAATAATAGCCATGACTACCATAATTTCGATCAGTGTGAAGGCTTTTTCTTTCATCGCATCTTTACCTGTCCCACCGATTTGTAGATCGGCAGGAAAACCGACAACAGCAGCAGCAGTACCATGCCGCCAAGAACCACCATCGTCAGCGGTTCGACATAGGAAAAAACTTTTTTGATCGTTTCCGGGACTTCCTTGTCCAGAATCTCGCTGGCACGGTTCAACGTACCTTCCAACGTGCCGGTCTTTTCTGCAATCGACATCATGTCAATCACCAGCGGTTGTATGAAGCCGGTGTGCCGCATGGCATCCGAGATGCTTTCTCCGGTTACGATGACCCTGGCAATGGAGGCCATGCTTTCGGCAATGACGCTGTTGCCGATAACGTCGGCGCCGATGGCGAACGTTTTGTCCGCGGTGATTCCGGAGGCGTGCAGTGTGGCGACAATCTTGAAATAACGCGATATGTTGATTTTTATTATCAGCATCCCGATCAGCGGCAGCTTCAGCAACAAGCGGTCGATTACCTTCTTTCCCTGCGGGGTGCGCCGGTAAATCTTTATGCCGATAAAAAGTACCACGGCTACAATGAATACCGGCAGGTAGTAACTGCGCATAAATCCGGAAATTGCAATCATGATTTTCGTCGGGAGGGGCAGTTCCGCTCCCATGCCGGTTAACGTTTTCAGCATCTTGGGGAAGACAAACGTAAAGATGATGAACATCAGAGTACCCAGTACGGAAAGTACCGTGATCGGATACGTCAGGCTGGCCTTGACACTCTTTTTAAAGTCGTTCTGCCAGGTCAGGTAGTTTACCAGAAAATCAAGGCTGCCATCCAGGGTGCCGGATGCCTCTCCCGCCCGGATCATCTGGACGTAAAAAGGGGGGAACAGGCGCGGGTCCGACTCCATGACTTCAGACAGCGCCAGTCCGGAGTCAATACCATGCCGTACCAGCTGTGCCGCGTGACCAATGTTTTTGTTGGAATTGCTCTGCATCAGGGTATCTATTCCCTGCATGAGAGGAATTCCGGAGGTAACCACCAATTTGAGCAGGTAGGTGAAATCAAGCAAATCCTTGTCTTTAAGTCGCGGCTTGAACATCTCGCCAAAACCGCCAAAGCCGCTGAAACCGCCACCCTCCGCATCGATCAGGGTCAGCCCCTGTTGCGCAAGCAGCCGCTCCAAATGTGCCTGGTCACGCGCCGACAGCATGCCTTCCCGTATCCCGGAATCCGCATCCAACGCCCGATAGCTGAAGTCGCCCATCAGAATGTCATCCTGGTTGCATGGCTTACTTCGTCAAGTGTCGTAATTCCGCGCCGGACTTTTTCCAGGGCAATGATATGCATTTCGCGGAAACCTTCGGATATGGCATGGAGGCGGATTTCCTCGAGGCTCGCCTTGATATTGATCATCTCCCGGATCTTCGGGGTGATTTTCAAGATCTCATAGATGACGGAACGTCCCTTGAAGCCGGAGTTGTCGCAGACCGGACATCCTTTGGCCCTGTAGAGTTTACTGGTGGCCGGATCGATGCCCAGCTTCGCATAGTGTGGGCTGAACGGAGGGACAGGCTCTTTGCACTCTTCACACAGGGAACGCACTAGACGCTGAGCAATGATCGAGTCAATTGTGGTCGAGATCAGGAACGGGTCTATGCCGATGTCGATGATGCGGGCAATGCTGGAGATGGCGTCGTTGGTGTGGATGGTGCTGAATACCAGGTGTCCGGTCAATGAAGCGCGAATGGCCAGTTCGGCGGTTTCAGCATCACGCATCTCGCCGACCAGGATTACATCCGGGTCCTGGCGCAGGATTGAACGCAGGCCGGTTGCAAAGGTAAGTCCGGCCTTGACGTTGATTTGTGATTGCCGTGCCAGAGGAAGCTGATATTCGACAGGATCTTCCAGGGTAAAGATATTGCGGCTGACGGTATTGATGATTGAAAGACAGGAATAGAGAGTAGTCGTTTTTCCGGAACCGGTTGGCCCGGTCACCAGAATCATGCCGAAAGGGAGCTGAATCGAGGCGTTCAGTTTTTCGATGTCTTCCTCGAAGAACCCGAGATTCTCAAGGCCAACGCGCAGCTGGCTCTTGTCCAGTACCCTGATGACAACATTTTCTCCTCCCAGAATCGGAAAGGTGGAGATACGCAGATCCAGTTTGCGGTTTTTGTAGGAAAACTCGGCTGCTCCATCCTGTGGGATGCGCGATTCGGCAATGTTCATCTGCCCCATGATTTTGAAGCGTGAAACGATCGGGTTCAGTAATTCGTTGGGAAGAAACATGCTGTGCAGCAGTACCCCGTCAACGCGGTAGCGGATACGGACCCCTTTGACATCGGGGTTGATATGGATGTCTGTCGCTGCTCGCTGGATGCCGTCGATAATAATCTTCTCAACCAGATTAACCAATGGCGAAAAGGCTGAATCCAGCTCCTTCTTGCCAACAGCGCCGTCACGCTGGAAGAGAGAACTGCTTTGCTTTACGAGGTTTTCTATCTCTTGCGGGATGGCGGCGTTATGTTTATTGAGTTCGGATTCTTCCTGACTGGCACTTGAAATTGTGAGGAGTTTAAAGAGATCTTTCTGGCTGATAAAACCGAGACTGAACAGAACTGAGCCGAGCAGCTCTCCACTTTTCTTCTGTTCCAGGATGCCGATTTCCAGCTGTTCCTGGGTAATCAGCCCTTGATCGATCATGATATCGCCGATGCGTTTTTTGGGGGGCATATGTCCTTGTTCTGTAACTTCTGAAAAATGGGAGTGATCAAATGCAACGTATTGATTTTATGCCACTGTATTAGCCGTTTGAGCTAAAATTGTCAAGGCTATTGAACTTTGGCGGATTTGAGGTGTCTGAAGGCTTTATCAGCCGCTAAAACTGTGCTATAGACATCTGCATAGACCAAATGAGAAAGAGGCTTTTACACCATGAAGAATGACTCGAAAATCTATGTCGCCGGCCACCGTGGAATGGTCGGTTCTGCCATTGTCAGAGCGCTGCAGGCTCAGGGCTTCACCAACCTGCTGCTCCGGTCACGGGCCGAGCTTGATCTTTGCAACCAGCAGGCGGTTGCAACTTTTTTCAGTGAAGAACGTCCGGAATACGTTTTTCTTGCCGCTGCGCGAGTAGGGGGCATCATTGCAAACAGCAGCTATAAGGGCGAGTTCATTCATGACAACCTGATGATCCAGAACAATATCATTCACAGTTCCTGGTTGAACGATGTCAAGCGTCTCCTGTTTCTCGGCAGTACCTGCATCTACCCCAAATTCGCTCCTCAGCCGATGAAAGAGGAACACCTCCTGACCGGCCCGCTTGAACCGACCAACGATGCGTATGCGATCGCAAAAATTGCCGGGATTTGCCAATGCCGCTCGTATAACCAGCAGTATGGCACCAGCTACCTGGCTGCCATGCCAAACAACCTGTATGGCCCTAATGACAATTTTGACCTTGAAAAGTCGCATGTGCTGCCGGCCATGATCCGCAAGTTTCATGAAGCAAAGCAGCGTGGCGATGCTTCCGTGACGATCTGGGGAACCGGTACGCCGCTGCGGGAATTTCTCCAGGTTGACGATCTTGCGGCAGCTTGCCTGTTTCTGATGAATCTTGACGACACCCGCTATAACGCTCTGCTGAATGATCCGGTTGCGCCAGCCTTGATCAATGTCGGTTCCGGTCAGGAAATCAGCATTCGTGACCTGGCTCTCCTGGTGCAGGATGTGGTCGGCTTTGCCGGTGCCCTGGTTTTTGATACCGGCAAACCCGACGGGACCCCTCGCAAGCTTGCCGACTCTTCGCGGATTCAAGAAATGGGCTGGCGACACACCATGGAACTGCGGGACGGCATTGCAGGGGCGTACCGATGGTTTCTTGATAATTACTAGTACGGGAGAAGTTGTTTTTCAACAGTCTTTCGATAGGAGACCGCTTCGTTAACGCGCGTCATTTCGATCTATCACACCCGGATTCAGGCAGTGCCAAATCTGAGCGTTCATGATATGAACAATTTGCTTGCGCTCACAGTTCGTTTTGTATTATTGTTCAAACAATGAACGATGCCGCCGAAAAACCGCTTGATTCATCCCGCTCTCTCCAGCTCCTCTCGGAGATCAGCGGCGATGAACCACTTTCTCAACGTGAGCTCTCCCGCCGACTCGGTATTGCTGTCGGCTTGGTCAACTCATATCTTAAAAACCTGGTTTCAAAAGGGTTTGTGCGGGTCAAAAACTTTCCGAGTAATCGTTATGCGTACCTTCTAACACCACAAGGCCTGGCCGAAAAAAGCCGCCTCGCTTACCAGCACCTTAGCTATTTCACCAGTCTTTATACCGTTGCACGGCAGGATTATCTAAGTCTGTTTCGCCGTCTGGAGGATTCCGGTGTTCGTGAAGTGGTCTTCTGCGGGGTGGATGAAGTTGCGGAAGTCGCTTATTTATCACTGCGGGAGACCGGACTTGAGCTGGTCGCAGTCTTGGATGACGGCCGGCATGGGGATCTGTTTTTCGGATTACCTGTTATGGCGTTAGCGGATGGATTGCGAAATGCAGGGACCCCGGTGGTGATTTCTTCTCTGAAGCGGCGGGAGGAGCTTGTTTTGACACTCCGTAGCCTGGGTGTGGAGGCTGACAGGATTTTTGTTGCTGGTGTTTGAACAGTAGATACGAGTATTTATCTGCTAACCCCATCGGATCGGAGATACATAAATGAAAGTGGTAATTCTTGCCGGAGGGCTTGGAACACGACTCAGTGAAGAGACGGTCGTCCGTCCTAAACCGATGGTTGAGATCGGTGGCAAGCCGATCCTCTGGCACATCATGAAGATATATTCTCATTACGGGTTTAACGAGTTCGTTATTTGTCTCGGATTCAAAGGGTATATAATCAAAGAGTATTTTTCCAACTACTTCATGCACATGAGTGATGTCACGTTCGACATGGTACATAACACCATGGAGGTGCATCAGAAATATGTTGAGCCGTGGCGCGTTACTCTGGTGGATACCGGCCAGGAGACCATGACTGGCGGCCGGCTGAAACGGGTCGCCCCGTACCTGGGAAATGAACCGTTCATGATGACGTATGGTGATGGTGTTGCAAATGTGGATATCGCCAGACTGGCTGCATTTCATCAGAGCCACGGATGCCTGGCAACCGTGACCTCTACTCAGCCGTCGGGGCGTTTCGGTGCGCTCTGTTTCGGAGAAGGTGACCTGGTAAAATCGTTTCAGGAGAAGCCGGCTGGAGATGGCAACTGGATCAATGGCGGTTTTTTTGTGCTGGATCCGAAGGTTATCGACTATATTTCCGGAGATGCCACCCTGTTCGAACGGGAGCCAATGGAGGGTCTTGCCGGCGATGGGCAACTAATGGCTTACAAGCATGACGGGTTCTGGCTGCCGATGGATACGTTGCGGGACAAGAATCATCTTGAGGAGTTGTGGAGCAGCGGCACGGCACCATGGAAGCTGTGGTAAGAGGTGAATATGATGATCAATAGTTCATTCTGGCGCGGCAAGCGGGTCTTTCTCACCGGCCATACCGGCTTCAAAGGCTCCTGGCTCTGCCTCTGGCTGAATAGCCTGGGAGCAAAGGTTACCGGTTATGCGTTGGAGCCGCCGACCACTCCCAGTTTGTATGAACTGGCCCGGGTAGATGATCTGATAACTTCGGTTATTGCCGATGTGCGCGACCTGGAACGATTAAAGGCGGAAATGCTGGCAGCTTCTCCGGATATGGTTATCCATATGGCGGCTCAGCCTCTGGTTCGTGATTCTTACAAGATCCCGGTCGAAACGTATGCCACCAACGTCATGGGGACGGTCCATCTGCTGGAAGCGGTGCGATCTTGCCCGGGTGTAAAAGCGGTAATCAACGTAACGACTGATAAATGCTATGAAAACCGCGAATGGGTCTGGGGCTACCGCGAGAACGAACCGATGGGGGGACACGACCCATACTCCAACAGCAAGGGGTGCTCCGAGTTGGTAACGGCCGCCTTTCGCTCCTCCTATTTTAACCCGTCTGATTATTCAAACCATGGTGTGGCGCTGGCATCGGCGCGAGCCGGAAACGTCATTGGCGGTGGGGATTGGGCCCCGGACCGTTTGATTCCCGATATCATTCGTGCAATTCTGGCTGAAGAGCCGGTGCTTATCCGTAACCCCACCGCTACCCGCCCGTGGCAACATGTGCTGGAGCCGCTTTCCGGCTATCTGCTGCTGGCGCAGAAACTGTATGAAGATGGTGCCGATTATGCCGAAGGGTGGAACTTTGGGCCGTCCGATGAAGATGCCAGGCCGGTGGAGTGGATTGTAAACCGGTTGTGCGAACAATGGGGTAATGGAGCGCGTTATGAGAGCGACAACGCCGTTCATCCGCATGAGGCGCGCTATCTGAAACTGGATTGCTCGAAAGCCAGGGCTGAACTGGGGTGGCAGCCGCGCTGGTCACTGGAGCGTACGTTGGACAGCATTATTGCCTGGACCCATGCCTATCTCCGACAGGCCGATCTCAGGAATGAATGCATTCAGCAAATCAAAGAATATCAGGCGGTTTAGGCCGTTTACGGAAAAAAACAATAACGCGTAAGAGGCATTGTATGGGCGATACGAAAATAGTGGAAAAAGAACTGCGGGAACAGGCCATACAAGCAGCGGTCAGGTACTATGAATTCAAGCATCGCGACAGCAAGCCATTTGTTGCAGGAGACCGTATTTCGTACGCAGGGAGGGTCTTCGATGAGAAAGAAATTTCCAACCTGATTGATTCTTCGCTGGATTTTTGGCTGACTTCCGGCAGATACGCCGATCGGTTTGAACATGAATTTGCCGATTTTCTCGGGGTTCAGCACTGTTCCCTCGTCAATTCCGGCTCTTCGGCCAACCTGCTGGCTTTCATGGCCCTGACATCTCCAAAACTCGGTGAACGCCGCATTCTTCCCGGCGACGAAGTCATAAGCGTGGCAGCAGCATTCCCCACCACAATCGCTCCGATTATACAGTACGGAGCGGTACCGGTTTTTGTCGATGTGACGCTGCCAGCCTACAATATCGACGTAACCCGGTTGGCTGCTGCTCTCTCGGACCGAACCAGGGCCGTCATGGTGGCCCATACTCTTGGCAATCCTTTTGATCTCGGGGCGGTCAAGAAATTCTGCGACACACATGATCTCTGGCTGGTTGAAGACAATTGCGATGCATTGGGATCGCGCTATTGCCTGGACGGCGTGTGGCGCCAGACCGGAACCATAGGCCACATCGGCACCTCCAGTTTCTACCCCCCCCATCATATGACCATGGGGGAGGGGGGCGCGGTTTATACCAATGACTCGCTGTTGAAGCGGCTGATAGAATCGTTTCGCGACTGGGGACGTGATTGCTGGTGCCCATCGGGCCGGGACAACAGCTGCAGTAATCGCTTCGGCCAACAGTTCGGTGAACTGCCCTTCGGGTATGATCACAAATATGTCTATTCCCATTTCGGCTACAACCTGAAGGTCACCGACATGCAGGCTGCCATCGGTTGTGCCCAACTGGA
Organism: Pelobacteraceae bacterium; assembly: GCA_041675485.1. Classification (GTDB taxonomy): domain Bacteria; phylum Desulfobacterota; class Desulfuromonadia; order Geobacterales; family Pseudopelobacteraceae; genus JACRCG01. Next base: position 17,909 of record JBAYTT010000008.1, read on the forward strand.
GAAGCTGGATGGCTTCACCGCTGCTCGCAAAAAAAACTGGCGGATTCTGCGTGATGGCCTGAGTGGACTGGATGATCGTCTGATTCTTCCCGAAGCGGCCGAAAATTCAGATCCTTCCTGGTTTGGCTTCCTCCTGACGATTCGTGAAGGGGCCGGATTCAGTCGCGACAGGATCGTCAACCATCTCGAATCAAAAGGCATCCAGACCCGCATGCTTTTCGCCGGCAATCTGATCAAACATCCCTGCTTTGATGAAATGCGGGCGAGCGGCAGCGGATTCAGGGTGGTCGGAGAACTCATAAACACTGACCGGATCATGCGCGATACCTTCTGGATCGGGCTTTATCCAGGGATGACCGAAGAGATGCTGGGGTATATGGTGGATGTTCTCCAAGGCTTTTGTCAACGATGAGCATTCTTGTAACCGGCGCTACCGGATTTCTGGGAAGCCATATTGTCCAGCGACTGGTGGATAACGGAGAGCAGGTCATTGTGCTTGTCAGACATACATCGTCTCTGGAACGGTTAGCCCGGTTCAGGGAGCGTATAACGGTTTGTGTTTTAGATGAAGCAGTACTTGATCGTGTATTTGCATCTCGCCAGGTTGATACCATCATTCACTGTGCCACCAATTACGGTCGCAGGCAGAGTGATCTGCTTGAAATTCTTGAGTCAAATCTGATGCTTCCGCTTAAATTGCTGCAGCTTGCCTGCCGGTATGGTGTGCGCTGTTTTGTCAATGCTGATACCATTCTCGATAAACAGGTCAGTCAATATGCCCTGACTAAAAGCCAGTTTCGCGAGTGGCTCCAGTCGTATCAAGCATCCCTGGTCTGCGTCAATGTTGCACTGGAACATTTTTATGGCGCCGGAGACGATCCGGGAAAATTTGTCAGCTATGTTGTGCGCCAGTTACTGAATGGAGTGGCGCGTATAGAGTTGACTGCTGGCGAGCAAAAAAGGGACTTTATTCATATAGACGACGTTGTCTCTGCGTTTCAGGCGATCCTTGCCGGAACTGCGGCAGATCGGCCGGGATACTATGCGTATCAGGTGGGGACCGGAAAGACCGTTACTATCCGCAACTGCGTCGAGATGATTCAACACATAACCGGCGCGACAGGGACATACCTGGACTTCGGGGCGTTGCCGTATCGGGACCATGAGGTAATGGAGCCAGTGGTGGATGCGGATACCCTCCACGCTCTTGGCTGGGTGCCGAAAATTTCGCTTCAGGAAGGGCTTGAGCGAATGATTGCAGAGGAACGGGAGATGAAGAAATCATGAAACTGTTGATCACCGGCGGGTGCGGTTTTTTGGGGAGTAATCTGGCTGCTCATGCCATTGAACATGGCCATGAAGTTGTTGTCTTTGACAACCTGTACCGCGAAGGGTCACGGGAAAACCTTGCCTGGCTTCATGGCAAGGGGAATTTCACCTTTGTTCATGGAGATATCCGCAACCAGAATGATATTACCCGGACGGTTCAGGATTTTATTCCTGAGGCACTATTTCATCTTGCGGGGCAGGTTGCCATGACGACCTCGATTGCCAATCCTCGTATGGATTTTGAGATCAACGTCATGGGAAGCCACAATTTATTGGAGGCGGTGAGACTTCATGCGCCGGACGCGGCGGTTGTCTACTCGTCAACCAACAAGGTCTACGGTGATCTGGAGCAATACCGCTATCGAGAAACAGATACGCGCTACGAATGCCTGGACAAACCGAACGGTTTTGACGAGGCTACGCCACTCGATTTCCATTCGCCCTATGGTTGTTCCAAAGGGGCGGCGGATCAGTACATGCTTGATTATGCCAGAATTTTCGGATTGAAAACGGTCGTGTTTCGCCATTCATCCATGTACGGTGGCCGCCAATTTGCCACGTATGACCAGGGGTGGATCGGCTGGTTCTGTCAGCAGGCGGTGGCAACCAAAAGAGGGACACTCAAGGAATTGTTTACCATCTCAGGAAACGGCAAACAGGTACGGGATGTGCTGCACGCCGAAGATATGATTACTCTCTATTTCAGTGCGGTTGAACGGATTGAGACGGCTCGCGGCACGGTATTCAATATTGGCGGCGGTATGCCTAACAGCCTGTCATTGCTGGAGTTGTTCTCGATTCTGGAAGACGCCTCCGGCATCAAGCTTGCGTATAAAAATCTCCCCCCGCGTGAAAGTGACCAGCGACTGTTTGTGGCGGATATTGGCAAGGCTGCCGCTCTTCTCGGTTGGCAGCCGAAGGTAGACAAGGTAACCGGAATCAAGCGGATGCTGGAGTGGATTGATCATGGCGCATGAGGTAACGCTGAGTGTCGTTCTTCCCTCATACATGGAGGAAGAAAATCTGCGTCAATTGCTGCCCCGGATTACGGAGGTGCTCTCAGGCCTGTGTGTTCCCAGCGAGGTGTTGGTGGTTGATTCCATGATCCCGCTTGATGCAACCCGTGAGGTTTGCGATGCCAGCGGAGTCACGTATTTGAATCGCAGTGAAGGGGATTACTACGGCGATGCGGTTAGAACCGGTATCCGCCATGCCAGTGGCACGTTTGTAATTTTCATGGATGCGGACGGGTCCCATCCCCCGGAGTTTATCCGGAATCTTTGGGGAAATGCAGTTGAAAACGACAGTGATGTTGTCATTGCCTCGCGCTATGTGGATGGCGGGGCTACCGATAACAGCCGGGTTCTTGTGCTGATGAGCCTCATCGTGAATGTGATTTACGCCCTTGTGCTGAATTTGCGCTGCAAGGATGTATCAAACAGCTTTAAACTGTATCGGGCAAATCATCTCAAGCGGCTTCAGCTGTACTGCAAAAACTTTGATATTGTCGAAGAAATACTTTTCAAAATCAGACGTGACAACCCAACAGTTCGATTCCTGGAGATTCCGTTTACCTTCCGAAAACGTATGTTCGGCAATACCAAGCGCAACCTGTTCGCATTTGTATTTTCATTTATTGTGACACTTCTGAAACTGAGATTTGGCAGGTAATCTGACATTGAACATCACTATCTATCGTAAACTTTTTTGCCTGGTCGCCGTTATCGTGCTGATGATCTGGCGTTGTCCAGCGTTCCTGGTCGAACCCAGGTTCTGGGCTGAAGAAGGTAAGTATTATTTTGAGTCGGCCTACAACAACAGCTTCTGGCATGGTATGTTTGCAGAGCATTTCGGCTATTTTTCTTTCGTTCCGAACGCTGCGACAGCTTTTGCCACCCTGTTTCCGCTGGAAGTTGCCCCTTTGTTCACTACCTATACCGCTGGTGTTTTCCAACTACTGGTATGCTCGCTGATTATTTTTGGCAATTCGCCATTCTGGGACACGGTGCCACGTAAATTGCTGGTCGCCTGCGGCATGCTTTTGCTGGCGCCCGGAGAGGTCTGGCTGACGACAATCTGTACACAATACTGGCTTACTATTGCAGTATTTCTGCTGTTGCTTGAACCGGCCGCACACCTCGAATTGTTCCGCAAATGGTTCTATCGCGCCTGTCTGCTGACTGCCGGGATAACGAGTGTAACGGCCTGTTTTATGACTCCCTTATATTTTATTAAAGCCATGCGTAACAGGGAGCGTGAGGTGTTTGTCCAGGCCTGCGTTCTTGGTGGAGCCACTCTGGTGCAACTGGTTGTTCTGCTGTCATCACTCGGCAGCGAATCGCATTTGAATGCCCGCTTTGGCGGTAATGATTTTTCACTGGCAAAACTGGCGATGCTGCAGCTTGTCTGGCCCTTTATCGGTCATACCTTCTTTGAGTCTGGCATCGTGATATCGCTTGATGAATGGTTTCTGGGTAAAGGTTTTTATCTGGGCTCCATGCCCCGATTCAGTGAATTGATTTGTGCGCTGTGTATTTGCGGGCTTGTCATGGGTATCGCTTGGTACTACCGGAAGGACAGGGATCGGCAGCTGATCATCGGAGCATTTCTGTTGACGGTCGTTTTATCTACCGTGCTTTCGATTAGAATGGCCAGTTCTCCCCGGTATGTCTTTGCTCCAAGCGTTATGCTGCTTGTCCTTTTTGCTGGTGAATTCAGGCTGAGGCAGGCTACGGCCATGAAGCTATGTGTTTCCAGCTTGTTGTTGATCTTCACGGTTTCCGGCATGAGTAATTTCAGAAGGAGCGTTTATTACAATACCAACTGGCCAAAATGGAAAGAAGAGGTAGAAATCTGGCGTACACAGCCCGGTTATCAACTGCTGATATGGCCCCAGTTCCGCAGCACGCGCTGGACAATGGAGCTTACACGGCATGAATAGTGTGTTGCCGCTCAGAGAAGCGCAATGTGGAAATTCCTTTTCAGGCTATCGGTTGTCCGGATACATGGCACGATGATCAAGAACTTTTTTTTGCGTTCAAAGGAGCGTACCTCCCTGTCCGGAATATCACCAGATGCATCAGGTAGACGGGAGGGAGGGCGGAACATCTTCAACACGTTCATACCGACGCACCTGATTGTAACGATAAGTGCCTGGTTGGGACGTCTGGTGATGGTTGTGGCCGGTATCATCATGGTACGTATGCTGACAACCGCGCTGGGGGTTGAACAGTATGGGGCTTTTGCCGTGCTGGCTGGACTGCAGGGATGGTTTTTGCTGCTTGATTTCGGCATCGGTTCCAGCCTTCAGAATCATATCTCGGAAAGGCGGTCACGCGGAGAATCGGTTGATGCCTTCCTTATTGTAACGCTGGTTTCGGGGGTCTTTATAAGTGTATTGTTTTCTGTGGGCCTCTTTTTCTCCTCTCCATATATTGCGCCGCTGCTGCTGAAGTCGTTCTCCTCTCTCGAAGCAGCCGAAAAAGTCCGCTGCTTTACCACAAACGGAATACTTTTTGTGATCGTTACCGTCGGCAGCATATCCAGCCGTATCTGGTATGCGGAACAGCGCGGGTATTTATCCAGTATCGTTCCCGCTGTCGCTTCTGTCTGTTCTCTGGGATTGGTTTATCTTGTCATGTTGTTGCAACCTGCCGACCGGTTGTTCTGGAGCGTTTTGGCGTCCGGTGTGCCGTCAGCGGCACTGCTGCTGATTTCATTTGTTGTTCAAACTGTTTCCGGCAATACGGTTTCGGCTTCGGAGTTGAGAGGAGTGTTGCAGCCGTTGTTCTTCAGGGCATTTAAATTCTGGGGTTTTGCGCTGTTGTCTGCCTTTGTGCTTCAGATTGATTACATTATCATGTCGCAGTTCCTGGCAGCAAAAGAGATTGTTTCCTACAACATTACCGGCAAGGTCTTTTTTATTGCATTTTTTTTGTATTCTGCGTTTCTTTCCGCGCTGTGGCCTTTGTGCACAGAGGCGGCGGCACGTATGGAATGGGGTTTGTTAATGAAAAACCTCAGGAATATCTTGATAGCGGGTTTTACCATCATGACTATTGCCAGTGTCGTTTTTTATTGGAGCATGCCATCAATAGTCAAAGTTCTTGCTCCATCGGAAACGTTAATCATACCGCCATCGTTTATTCTTTTGATGGGGGCATATTTTCTTGTTAGAGTGTGGGCGGATGCGTATTCGATGGTGCTTCAAAGCATGAGTTACCTGCGTCCGTTCTGGCTGCTGACTCCATTTCAGGCTATAATCTCATGCGCTCTTCAGCTTTTTCTGGTGCCGCGCATCGGGTTGAGCGGAATTGTTATCGGCCTTCTTGGTTCGTTTCTGTTGACCGTCTGCTGGGGGTTGCCGTTTGCGCTGCGCCGTCGCATGAACAGTCAGCACGTTGCAGAAAGCCATTAAAGATGGGAATATGAATAATTCAATCCCGTTACTGACAATAGCTATCCCGACCTACAACAGGGCAAATTTTCTGGCTGAGGCTTTGGATAGCATCATCCCGCAAATACCAAACGACAAAAGTGTTGAAATCCTGGTCTGCAGCAATGCCTCCACGGATTCCACCGATGTATTGGTCGCGCAGTATATGCGCGATCATGATTATATCCGTTATTTGAAAAACGATAAAAACCTGGGAATAGATGAAAATATTCATCGGGTAATTTCTGAAGCAAGAGGCCGCTATACCCATCTGATGTCTGACGATGATTTACTTATGCCGGATTCATTTCAGAATATGATCAGTTTGATATCTGAGTATCCCGGGGCTGACTTCTTTTTTCTGAATGTCCGCGGGTTCAAGGATGTTGGCGGAGAACGCAGCTATTTCCCCGATGTGTTTTCAATGCATGAAAACAGGATGTTCCATGATCCTAATCAATTCATTGAGTATATCTGGGTCTATGCAACATTTATGTCCTCATTCCTTTTCAGGACAGCGGCATGGAACGGCATTGCCGTGCGACGGAATTACATCGGGACAGATATCTACCTTACCTACGTACTGTTTGAAATCCTGGCGCGCAACTCCATGGCGGTGTTTTCGGCGCATCAGTCAATAGGGATACGCCCCCAGTTCTCTGGGAACTATCGTATATTTCATGCATTTGCCTATCAATGGGGCAGGCTGCTGTTGCAGAAGGCGCCGGAGTTGGGTTTTGAGCGTTCAGCCATGCGGCGGATATTCAAAAGAACGATCAGGCATGATCTGACCAAACGGCTTATTGCCATCAAGTCAGGAAAGATCAACAGCAGAATCACATTCAGAAATATTGGCGAAATACTCTTTTTTACCTGGAAATTTCCAGAAGCATGGTTTTTCCTGTATCCACTGTTGCTGATACCTTCTCCGTTGCTGTATATCTGCAGAAAATTGGTGCGAAGGGGGACACGTTGATGGCAATCGGGGTGACAACGTATATGATCGTCTGCAGTATTTTGTTATCAGGTAAACAATGATGCGAAATCTCCTGACACGCATCAAAAAAAACAGCCTGACGCAGGGACTTTATCGCAGGTTTAACTTTTATGCGTTCAGCCGTTCCCTTAACCATATTACGCCGCTGGCCGTCAGGAAAAGCCGGCATGACTTCCGTCGTCTCAATCTTGTTATCCCAAGCATTAACCGGGAACATACGTTTGGCGGCATATCTACAGCCCTGCAACTGTACCGGGGCTTGGTGAGGGAGCTGGGTAGCGATGTGCTGCGGCGCATCATTGTGACCGACTATGCCCCCGGAAGTGGGGACCTGGAGGATTTCAGCGGTTACAGGGTGGTTGGCTGGGATGATGACAGTGATGCCGCTGAACAGATACTGGCTGCTAATTTTCGTTCCGGGCAATCCATGCCGGTGACTCGCGGCGACGTGTATCTGACGACCCAATGGATAACGGCATATCTGGCGCAGAGGAGTGCAGTTGCCCAAGCTGCCCTCTTCGGGGGCGTTCCAAACCGCATTGGCTACATGATTCAGGATTATGAGCCTGGATTCTATCCGTATTCTACGGATCACGTCCTCTGCGAAAGTACGTACAGGTCATCCGTGCCGCAGGTCGCCATATTCAACAGTTCGTTCCTGCATGACTTCTTTAAGGGGCACGGGTATTCATTTGAACGTGAGTACTGCTTCGAGCCCCGCCTGAACAGCCGCCTGAAAGAGATGCTCGCTCTGCCGCAACGATCGGCAAAGAAACGACAGATTCTGGTATACGGCCGTCCATCAACACCTCGCAACGCTTTTCCTCTTCTAATTGAGGGCCTCAGACTCTGGGCCGGGCCGCAATGGCAGGAGTGGCAGGTGATATCAGCCGGTGAGCAGCATCCTGATGTACCGCTTGGGCACGGCCTGGTTTTGCGATCGGTCGGAAAGCTGAGTCTCGATCAGTATGCAACTCTGCTTCATGAGAGCGCCGTCGGAGCTTCGCTGATGATTTCGCCGCACCCCAGCTACCCTCCTCTGGAAATGGCTCATTTCGGGGTTCTGACGGTTTCCAATCGCTTCGCGTTCAAAGACCTTGCACGTTGGCACGACAATATCGTTTCAATTGACCAATGCACGCCCGAGGCGATTGCAAAGGCCCTTTCCGAGCAATGCTCACGTTTTCTTGGAGATCCGGAAACCGGATCTCGCGGTGGGAGCCACGCTCCCGGGTATCTGGCGGACTCCCCTCCCTTTGATTTTCAGCCGCGACTGGCACGGGATCTTTTTCCGTGAGCAGCGCTGCCCATGAGCAGGTTGCCGGTGTTGTAGTCCTGTATAATCCGGCCGCCGACGTGCTGGATAATATCCGGAGCTATCTTTCGCAAGTCGGACGGCTTTATGCGATTGACAACTCGGAACGATCCAATCCGGAAGTAGTGAGACAGCTCACAGCAATCCCTGCGGTGTCGTATCATTCGAACTCCGGCAACCTGGGGGTTGCCAGCGCCCTCAATAGAGGAGCGGAACTGGCTTTGTCAGATGGATACCGATTTCTTCTCACCATGGACCAGGATAGCCGGGCAGTGCCTGGAATGGTATCTGCGCTGCTGCACTGCCTGTCGAAGCTTGATCAGGCAACGGTGGGTATAATTTCACCGAGTCACGTTACAAAACCTGGAGTCAGTTCCGTGGATGTGGATGATTGCAGAAAAGTCCAGTACGTCATGACTTCCGGCAATCTTCTCAACCTTCGGACATATCAGACTGTCGGGGCATTCAAGGAAGATCTTTTTATTGATTTCGTTGATGTTGAATATTGTTTGCGCTTGAAAGCCCATGGGTTCTCGGTGTTTCAGGTAATGAATACTCATCTGGACCATCGGGTGGGTGAGCTTGTGGAAGTTAAATTTGCTAACTCATTGTTTCATATCACCAGTCATTCGCCACTGCGTATGTACTATAAAACCCGCAATCGTTTTTTTGTAGCGAATATGTATCGATGGGCGTTTCCCGCTTTTTGGTGGAAGGACAAATGGAGATTTTTTCTTGAAATTTGCCGTCTGCTTCTGTTTGAGCCCCAGAAGATCCTTAAAATCAAAATGATGTGGCGTGGGTGGTCTGATTACAGGCAAGGGAAATATGGAAAATATCATGTTCGCCAGTCCTAGACGATGAATATAGTATTTCTCGCCCCCTTCGGTATCCGTCCCAAAGGTACGGTCATAGCGAGGATGCTGCCGTTGGCGGCCGCCCTGCAGGAGCGCGGTCACCGGGTGACAATCATCGCACCGCCATATACCAATCCTGAAGATGCCGGACGTGACGAACTGCTGCGTGGTGTCCGGTTGCGCAATGTACGGCTCGGGCCTGGCGGTAGGGCACTCTCCGCCCCGGCAATTGCCTGGCGAATGTACCGCTCAGCCCTGGCGGAGCAGCCTGATTTGGTGCATCTCTTCAAACCGAAGGGGTATGGCGGGCTGGCAGCATTGTTTATTGCAGCTTTTCGTCGGAGCCTCCCGTTGTTTGTGGATACGGATGACTGGGAGGGGAAAGGGGGGATGAACGAGCAGCACGGTTATTCATCCCTTGAAAAACGCTTCTACGCCTGGCAGGAACGCTCGCTACTCGCTTTGGCTGATGGTGTGACAGTTGCCAGCAGGGCGCTTGAAGATATGGTGCAACGGCTTGGCGTCTCTGAACAACGGTTCCTGTACCTGCCAAACTGTGTTGAACCGGCGCCTGTAGGGGATGGGGACACTGCACGGAAGAGGCTTGCCATTGCCGCTGATACTCCGGTAGTGCTGCTCTATACACGGTTTTTCGAGTTTGATCAGCATCTTCTTTACGCGCTGTGTGGCGAAATTATGAAGCGTTCTCCCGCCTGCCGGCTGCTTGTTGTCGGGAAAGGTCCCAACCGTGAAGAGCAGGCGTTACTGGAGGAGTCTCGCAGAATGGGGTTCGCCGACCGGTTGGTCATGGCTGGCTGGGTTGAGGTGGCGCAGATTCCCGATCTTCTGGCGGCAGGAGATGTGGCGATCTACCCCTTCCGTGATGACCTGGTTAACCGCTCCAAATGCCCGGCTAATTTGACGGAACTCATGTTGACGGAGCGTGCTGTCGTTGCCGACCGGGTCGGTCAGCTGGCTGAATATATTCAGGATGGAGAAAACGGCATACTCTGCAGTTCCGGAGACTGGCAGGGTATGGCTGATCGGGTAGTTTCCCTGCTCGAAAACAGTGAAATCAGGCGCGCCCTTGGAGTGGCAGCCCGTCTCAGGGTACTGAATGATTTTGCCTGGTCTGCTGCCGCGGAACAGCTGGAAAGTTTCTACATTAAACATACAATAAAGGATCCTGTCTGATGACTGATCGCAAAAAAACTGTTCTCTGTCTGGCTTTTCTGGCCGGCGCGCTAATACTTCTGTTCGGAAAGATACTGTTTACTGACCAGATCATCCGTGCCCCCGATATTACCAATGAATTTTACTGGATGGTCAAGCAGTTCAAAGAGCTATCGCCCGGCGAGCTCTTCAATATCAAGCTGAAGGCGAGCTGGAACCTGTACATGAATGCCGGGGCAACCGATAACGGCGGTCTGGCTTCCCTGCAGTTCCTGTTTTACCGCACTCTCATGTTCTGGCTGATTCCCGAGCCTGCCAGCATCGCCTGGTTTATCGTTTTTCACCTGTTTGTCGGCGGGGCCGGAACTTTTTTCTTCTGCCGGATTATCGGTTGCAGCCTGCCAGCTTCATTTCTGGGAGGGCTCATTTTTGCTGCGGCCCCTGAAATTGCATCGCTGATCAACGCCGGACATGTGCAGAAAATAGCTACCATCAGTTTTGCACCGTGGGCTTTTTACCTGCTGGAACGGGGGCTGCGGGCACGGCGAGCAGTTATCTGGTTTCTTGCCTGTGCCGTTGCCCTGGCGTTCCAGTTTTTCAACATGCACTGGCAGATTGCCTACTACACCTGCTTGTCTCTGGGAGTGTATGGAGTCGTCCGCAGTGTCATGATTGTGATGGATGCAGGCGAAGCTCGCGGCCGGACAACGCTGCGCATGCTGGCTCTGAATCTGACGCTGGTGTTCTTTTTTCTGTCTACGGTGGCAATCTCGCTGCTGCCGCTTGCATCCTGGTCAACTGAATCGACCAGAGGGGGAGGGGCCGGCAGCAGCAGCGGCGGCATGCAGGTGGAGGAGGCCATGTCCTGGTCAATGCCGCCCGAGGAACTGGTCACGTTCGTGATCCCCGGTTTCTTTGGCCTTTCACGTGAAGAAGGCGGCTTTAACACTGATGCCATCGGTTCCTATTACTGGGGACGGATGTTTTTTACCCAGACCAGCGATTACATGGGGGTATTGCCATGGCTGCTGTTGCCGCTGGCGCTCATCTTCAGACGCGACCGCTACACCTGGCTGGCGCTGGCCGGGATTGTTGCCGGACTGCTGTTTTCGTTCGGAAAATACACCCCGTTTTATTGGGTGCTCTTTGAACATTTCCCCGGTATCAGCCATTTCCGGGTACCCAAGATGATGATGATTATCCCTCTGCTGGGGCTTGCTTTACTGGCGGCCCGAGGTGTTGACTGCCTGCTGGATGAGGGACTGCGGTCGACCGGAGCCTACAAGAAATTCCTCTGGTGGGTGGCCGGTCTGGCTGGAGCGGTGGGGTTACTGTACGTGTCCGAAGTCATAGCCAAAGGCTTCTGGATCAACATGTTTGGTGAGCAGATTTTTCAGCCGACCCGTTATGAACAGGGGGCGGCTCTGGTTGCACGGCGCTGGAATAATCTGGTGAACGAAACCGGGTTGGCGGCGATCGTGATTCTTGTTCACTGGCTGGCGTTGCGTTTCCTGCCGCGCCCCGGACGGCGGGCACTTTTTATCATTGTTCCGCTGGTACTTCTCTATCTGATCGATATCGGACGGATCAACTCACTGTTCATGCTGCTTCAGCCGGCGCCGCGTCGAGACCTCGCGGCGAAGACTGAAATTATGGAACAACTCTCTGCCATATCCAATGAATATCGTGTTGCCCCGCTGACAGACGAAGACCCGATGCGCTATGTCTCTCACAAGATACCGGTGCTGTACACATCCAATCCGGTGCAGCTCAGGCGCTGGCAGGAACTGCTGGGACAGTTTTCCATTACCAGTGCCGTGCCTGATATGTTGAACGTGCGTTACCTTGTAATGCCGACCGCACAGTATGAACAGGAAAAAGGGATTTTGGGAGAACACTATGCGGTTGTTTATCGGACGGTAGATGGGCAAAAACTTTTGCTAGAGAACCGGACCGTGTTGCCGAAGGCCTGGCTTGTACCATCGGTTTTGGTTGAGCCGAACAGCGATAAACGCCTCGCCCTGTTGAACCACCCCCAGTTTGCACCAGGACGATTCGCATTGGTTGAATCGCCCCCCCCCATTCCTGTAGCCATGTTCGATGGCTTGCAGCGACCGTTTCCCGGAAACGCTCAGGTAACACGCTATGAAGGCGACCATATTGTTATTCAGGCGGACCCTTCTGTGCCGTCACTGCTGGTAACCGGCGACAAGTACGTCAAGGGGTGGCGCACGTTGATTGACGGCGCCGCGGCAGAAAATGTCCCGGTCAACCACGTTCTGCGAGGGGTCTATCTGATGCCCGGAAAGCACACCGTCGAGTTTTTGTTTGATCCTCTCCCTTTCAAAATCGGCAAATACCTGACACTGGCCTCTTTTGCGGTTTTTGCAGGGATGCTGGTCCGGGAATGGTTGACCCGCAGAAAAGGGCGCATGCTCAAGGGGTGACGTTGCGGTGCTGACACGTGATAATCTCAAACTGTTTGGTTTACAACTGTTTCAGCCCCGCCAGGGATACCGTTATTCGCTGGATGCCCTTCTTCTGGCGCGCTTCTGCCAGGGCCTTAAGGAGGGAGGGCGGATTGTTGATCTTGGCGCCGGATGCGGAGTTATTTCTCTGGTGCTTGCCCGGGTCAACCAGACGGCTGAAGTGGTTGCGATCGAAAACAACCCCGACATGGCGGCGCTTATTGACCGGAATATCCGGCATAACGGCCTTGAGGGAAGGGTGTCCGTGCACGGTGAAGATGTTATCAATTTCAGGGCGAGCTTTTCGGACTCACTTTTTGATCTGGTTGTGTCCAATCCACCCTTTCGGACGCCGGGGAGCGGCAAGGTCAGCCCCCAAGCTGGACGAGATGCTGCGCGCCATGAAACAACTGCCGGACTTGCCGATTTTATGGACGCAGCTAAATATCTGGTAAAGCCGTCGGGGAGGATCTGCTTCATCCAGCTTCCTTCGCGATTGCCCGAATTCATGCAGTTGGCCGCGCAGATGAAATTATCCGTGTTGCGTCTTCGGATGATTCACGGCAATGCCCAGTCGCCGGCATCCATGTTCATGGCCGAACTGGCCAAGGGGAGGCGCAGTTTACCGGTTGTCGAAGCGCCTCTGCTGGTACGGGACATGGACGGGGAGTATACGAATGAGGTGTGGCGGTGATGCTGCGGTGCGGATACGAAAAGAAAAGGCATTCCCGATTGCGGGAATGCCTTTTTAGCAGATAAATATGCTGTAGTGCATCAATTCTTTATCAGCAGGATCATCTCCATGGTTTCGCCGTCTTCGATGTGGATCGGAAAACAGAGCGCCGTGTGGCCATCAGGGATCTGCAGGCCATTCGCCGGTGGCCGGATGGTTGACGGCGGGTTGATATTCATGATGACCCCCATCTGGGACGCTTTGGCCGCCACGTTTCCGCAGACGACATTGACAAACTCCATGACGGTGTCTTCCAGTATTTCAGACGGTTCATGATCGACAGAGTCTTCACTCAAAATTGCTTTGGCAATGGATTTTTGAAGCCCCTCGGAAACTGAGATCAGGTAACGGGCGTCGACATCGCCAGACAGATCCATTGCCGCCAGCATGAAGTTGGGGGAGATGACTGTTGCCAGAGTGCATTTGCCCGGTCGGAACTGAAGGTCGAGCACACGGGTGACCATTTTATAGGTAAGGTCAGCCGTCATTTCCCATATCTTGTTGTTGGCGGAAGTAACCGGAAGTTCGATTCCATTCGATACGTACTGGGCCTGATCGGCCTTGAAGGCATCCAGGTGTTTCTGAAGATCGGCATTCGTGAGCGCCCCGACCTGAACCAACGCCTCTCCTATGTACAGATGGGTATTTTTTTGGCGGATAATGATATCGTTAAGCTGGGCAAGGGTCAAAAAACCCATTTCAACCAACAGATCGCCAAGTTTCATGTCCTTGGACATCTGGGCGTTGTGAGCACGCTGAATATCTGCCGGGGTAATCAGCCCCATCTCAACGGCCATCTCACCCAGTTTCAGATTGATCTTGTCCTGAAGATTAATGGCATTCAGCAGTGCTTCACTACTGACGATGTTCTGTTCTACCAGAAATTGTCCGAAAAATTTAACAGCCATATTTCGCCCCTTGTCTAAATCGTAAATTGGATTGAATCAGAGCTCCCGCAGAATCCGCAGGACGTTATCGGTTTCGAACGGTTTGGATATAACGTTTTTGGCACCAAGTTTAAGAGCCTCGGTAAACTTGTCACCGACACCGCCGAGAGAGGTAACCATCACAACTTTAACCTCTTTATCCATGACAGAGAGTGTGCGCAGCGCAGTAAGGCCGTCCATCCCTGGCATGTTCATATCCATGCAGATGATTTCCGGATCTTCGGTATGATTCATCTTGATTGCTTCGGCGCCGTTCTTGGCGTGCCCGACGCAGGTAAAGTCGCCTGATTCGCTGATTATCTTCTCAAGCTGGCGAGCAACTGAGAGGCTGTCATCGACTACGAGAACTTTTTTCATTTCAACGTTTCCTCCTGATGAACTTATCTAGCCGTCCGGCTGTGTCATGAAAGCAGATTGGCACAGAAACCGTCGTTGAATGTATCTGAAAGCAAAACAAAAGTCAAAAGTATGTTTGGCTTTTCATGCTCGCGCAGAGTGTGCTAGAGTATCCAAAATCTTATTCAAAGGAGTATCCGGTACGATGCAGAATTTTCATTCATCACGATGGTTGTTAAAAGGATTTCTGGTTGCTGCGTTTGTGTCATGCGCGAGCTTTGTCTCGGCAGCCGAGCCGGAAGTAAAAAAAGAGAGTGCCGCTGCCGTGACCACTGCACCCTCCCTGCAGGGGCCTGTGGCGCGGGTCAACGGGACCGATATCGACGCCATTGAACTGAAGCGGGCAAAAAAGGTTCTGTTGCGCGGTAAGACGGTGCCTGCTGAACAGCAGGCAGCTCTTGACAAACAAGCCGTGGAGCAGCTGGTTTCGGCGGAATTGCTTTATCAGGCAGCCGCGAAGCTGGAGCTGAAAGATCTGGATAAACAGATTGATGCCAAGCTGGCTCAGGGAAAGGCCCGCTTCAAGGATGAGCAGGAATTCAAAAAGGCCATCAAGGATCTTGAGATGGATGAGAAGGATCTGCGTGAATATACGCGTCGTGACCTGTTGATTTCACGTTTTGTTGAAACAACATTTGTGTCGAAAACGGTTGTCCCTGAAACCGAAATCCGTGCCTTCTATGACAAAAACCCGGAAAAATTCAAGCGGGAAGAAACCGTAAAAGCCAGCCATATCCTGATCGGTACTGATGCCAAAGCCTCTGCGGAAGATAAGAAAAAGGCGCGTGAAAAGGCCGAAAAACTCCGCAAGGAGGTTGCCGGTGGAGCTGACTTTGCCGCTTTGGCAAAAGGAAACTCAACCTGCCCCAGCAGTCAGCAAGGCGGAGATCTGGGTTTCTTCGGCAAGGGGCAGATGGTGCCTGCGTTTGAAAAAGCTGCATTCGCGCTCAAGCCTGGCGAGATCAGCGATGTTGTCGAGACCCCGTTCGGCTATCACATCATCAAACTGACGGAGAGAAAGCCGGCTGTGACAGCTGATTACAAGGATGTAAAAGCAAAAATTGAAGAGTATCTCAAGGGACTGAAGGTCAACGAATCCATTCAGAATTATCTCGTTGATGTCAAAAAAACCGCCAAGATCGAGATGTTTGTGAAATAGGCAGCTCTTCTATGTAATCTGTGCAGAAGTCAGGCGGCTATCCGGTCATGTAATTGGATAGCCGCTTTTTTTGGGGGGATGATGGTGTAAATTGTGTTCATAGTCATGGTTGATATGGTAATACTGGCACTGTCGGAAACGCTCCGAATTGCCATGGACAGCTAAACGGTTCGTCGGCGGTATTCTGGTTGTCGTACCCTGCAGTAACACTTCATACTCAGGCATGGGGTTTTTATGAGAGTTTCGCGACTACGTTACGTTTTCCCGGCAGGAGTGGTGACTGCTATTGCTGTGGTCTGGGCCTTCCTCTCTCTCGTTGTCACTCCCCTCACTGCCGCCGCTCCCGTGCCGCGCATCCTCGTCCTTAACTCATACAACCTGGGGTATGATTGGTGGGAGGAAGAAATTAAAGGTGTGCATGACTCCCTCGACAAGGCCTTCCCGCGTGTGGAACTGTATATCGAACATCTCGACACCAAGAAATTCCATTCAAAAAAACATTTTCCTGCCGAGGCCTCCCTGCTTGAGGCTAAGTATGCACACAGACCTCTCGATATCATAATTGCGATGGACAATGCCGCACTGGAGTTTGCGACACGGTACCGGGGGCGCATTTCTCCCGGCACTCCTCTGGTTTTCTGCGGAATCAACGATTATGTCCCCTCAATGATTGCCGGCCAGTCCCGGATCACCGGAGTTGCCGAATACCATGATTTTTCCGGTACATTGGAAGTGGCGCTCCGCCTGCATCCGGGTATTCGCAAGGTCATAGTCATTCACGATTTTACCGATACCGGACTTGCCATACGGCGAGAGCTGGAAAAGGCAGCGGTGCGCTACCCTGACGTTACGCTGCAGTTCATGGAGGAAATGCCGCTTGAAGAAACGGTAAAAAAACTGCAGGCGATCACGCCCGATTATCTGGTGCTGATGCTCTCGTACACGGTTGAAAAAGGTGGGCGGACCTTCAGCCATTCCGAGGCGGCCCGTCTGGTCAGCAGTGCCAGTCCGGTCCCGGTCTATTCGGTGTACGCGGCGCAACTCGGATACGGCGTCGTCGGCGGAAGGATGATGGAGGGACAGATACAGGGGCAGCGTGCTGCTGAGCTGGCCAAACGTATCATCGATGGAGAGTCTCCCGAAAATTTGCCGGTTATCACCGGTAATCTTTCGCATCCCATGTTCGATTACCGAGTGGTGAAAAAATTCGGCATACCGTTTGCCAAACTGCCCGCTGATTCGGTACTTATCAACAAACCGTCTTCAACCTTTGCCATTAACAAAACCGCGGTCTGGCTGGGAGCGGCGTTTACCCTGTTTTGTGCGCTCGGCATTTTGGTGCTGGGCCTGAATATTCGCAAACGGAGACGCCTTGAAGAGATGCTGCGCCATACCATCGACCAGTATCAGGAGTCTCAGGAAGAGCTGCAGGCAACCGAAGAGATGCTGCGCGCTCAGGTTGACGAGTACATGCAGAGTCAGGACGAACTACAGGCGACCGAAGAGATGTTGCGGACCCAGATCGTGGACTACCAGACCACCCATGATCAACTGCTGGCAACCGAAGAAATGCTGCGGGTTCAGTTGGAGGTGGTTGAAGAGAGTTCGCAGAAATTCAAGGCTGTTTTTGAGCACTCACCGATTACTGTCGCGCTTACCACTCTTCCGGAAGGCGCGTTCAGCGAGGTGAACGAAGCGTTCATCGAGATGTTCGGCTATTCCCGGGATGAGTCAATCGGCAAGACGACAGTTGAACTGGGGGTGTGGCGGCATGACTCCGACCGGCATCAATTCCTGAAACTGCTTAAGGGCGATGGGTACGTTCGTAACTTCGAGGCTGAAATGCGGCGCAAGGGGGGGGATGTATTTTCCGTGCTCTTTTCCGGCGTATTGCTGGACATCGCCGGCAAGCCGTCCATCTTGAGTGCCGTCATGGATATGACCGAGCAGAAACGGCTCCAGAACCAGCTGTTCCAGTCACAAAAAATGGATGTCGTCGGTCAGTTGGCAGGGGGCATTGCCCATGATTTCAACAATATGCTGGCCGGAATCATGGCTGCTGCCGAACTGCTGAAAGTGCGACTGCCGGGCGATGAGAGAAACGGGAAACTGGTGGATACCATCATTGATGCCACGACCCGTTCAGCCGACCTGACCCGTGAACTTTTGAGCTTTTCCCGCAAAGGTACCACGGTTTTTGGACCTGTCCGCATCCATGACGCTGTTGCTGCCGTTATGAGCCTTTTGGAACGTACGCTTGACAAAAAGATTCATCTTTTGCGCAGGTTGGAGGGGGGGGATCCTGTTGTCATGGGTGATCAGACCCAGCTGCAGAATGCCCTGCTCAATCTCGGCATCAATGCCCGAGACGCGATGCCTCGGGGGGGCACGCTGACCTATGCGACCGCTGAGAAAATTATGGATGAGGCGGCGTGCCGGTCGCTCGGTATCTCCCTCGTACCCAGTCGTTACCTTGAAATATCGGTATCGGATACCGGGATTGGCATGACAAAAGAGATCATGAATCATATCTTCGAGCCATTTTTTACCACCAAGGTGGTTGGCAAGGGGACCGGTCTTGGTTTGGCGGCAGTGTACGGAACCGTCCGGAGCCATCAGGGTGAAGTGTCCGTCCAGAGTAATCCGGGAGTCGGTTCGGTATTCAGGCTCTACCTGCCGCTGATTGACGAGGATTCCGTACCGGTGGTCTTCAATGGCGAAACGGTTACTGGCAGTGGCGGGATCCTGCTCGTTGATGACGAAGAAATTCTGCGTGACGTCGGTTGCGACCTGCTTGAAGAACTGGGCTATACTGTGTATCTGGCTGAAAACGGGGAACAGGCGCTGGAGGTGTTTTCAGCTCACCGGAACGACATTTCTCTGGTCATGTTGGACATGATAATGCCGAAGATGGGAGGTAAAGAGACTTTCCTGCGGCTCCGTGAACAGGATCCCTCTGTAAAAGTGTTGTTCTGCTCCGGATTCAACCGTGAAGGGACCGGAGATGAGCTTGTCGGCATGGGCGCAGGCGGCTTCATTCAAAAACCGTACAACCGGAGTGAGTTGAGCCAGGCAGTGGTGCGGGTGCTGAAGCAGGTATAGTTCGTTCCGGTTTCTTGTTGATATTACATCCGGCGGTGAGTTTAGGTATGAGTACTTTGGCTGAAAAACAGACGACCATTCTCGTGGTCGAAGATGAAGAGTACGTCCGGGAATCTCTGACCGCGTATCTTGACGACATCGGTTACCGGGTGCTGGCGGCTGAAAACGGCCGCATCGCCCTGGAGCTGTTTCGCACCCGGCACCCGGATATCGTCATGACGGACTTGCGGATGCCGGTCATGGACGGCTTTGCCCTGGTGGAATCGATTACCGCGGAAGCCGAGTTTACCCCGATCGTGGTTGTTTCAGGTGTCGGGGCGATTGATGAGGCTGTGCGGGCCATGCGTCTGGGAGCGTGGGATTACCTCTCCAAGCCGATTGTAAATTTCGATGAGTTGCAGATCACCCTCGAAAGTTGTCTGGAACGCTCCAGAATCAGGCAGGAACTGGAGCGCCTGCGCCGCCACCTGTCGGACGGAACGCTTGAGGACGAGACCGCTTTCAGCAGCATTATCACCACGTCGCCCCGGATGCGCGCGATCTTCCTGTACCTGGAGTCGGTCGCTCCGTCCCGCCAACCGGTGCTGATTACCGGCGAGACCGGCACGGGAAAAGAGCTGATCGCCCGGGCGGTCCACTCTCTGAGCGGTGTTGACGGGCCTTTTGTGGCGATCAATCTGGCCGGACTCGATGACACCATGTTCAGCGACACCCTTTTTGGTCACCAGAGAGGTGCCTATACCGGGGCTGACCGGGCCCGTGACGGTTTGATTCGACAGGCTTCCGGCGGCACACTCTTTCTGGACGAGATCGGCGACCTTTCTTCCGGATCGCAGGTGAAGCTGCTGCGGTTGTTGCAGGGAGAATACCTGCCGCTCGGAGCGGACAAGGTACAGCGGAGCGATGCCCGGATCGTGGCCGCCACGCATGCTGATCTGAAACGCAGCATGGAACTCGGGACATTTCGGCCCGATCTGTATTACCGGCTTTGCAGTCACCGTGTCGAGTTGCCGCCACTGCGCGACCGTCCCGAAGACCTCCCGTTACTGACGGCACACTTTCTGGAAAAAGGGGCGGCACTGCTCGGCAAAACCGTTCCGACAGCTCCTGCCGAACTCAACAGCTATCTGGCGGCCTACCGCTTTCCCGGGAATATTCGTGAGCTGGAAGCGCTTATTCATGATGCCGTTGCCCGCTCGGGGAGTCGGGTTCTCCCCCTCGACTCGATTGTGTCGGCAATCGGCAGCGATCTGCGTACCCCCGCCTTGGCTTCTCCGGTTGGCAGCCACTGCCCGGTCTGCCCGTTCGCCGGGAAATTTCCAACCCTCAAAGAGGCGGAAGAACTGTTGATTTCAGAGGCGCTGCGCCTTGCCCAGGACAATCAGCGCCTTGCCGCAGCCTACCTGGGGATTACCCGCCAGGCCCTCAATAAACGGTTGTCACGGGCAGGGTAGCGTGCACACAGGAATTGCCGGTGCGACAATAGTTGCAGGCGCAATATGCGTCGCATCGTATAACCTGCCGTTAAATCGATAAAATCCGCGTTTCTGGACTGGAACTGTCAACTCCAGTCGCAGCCTCCTCCTGGTCAATCAACGTCTAACTATCACTGTTTGCACACAAATTAACGCCTGCTCCTCTGGCACACTCCCTGCTCTCACACTGGCACGAATCTGCGACTGCGCAGATCGATAACAGATGGTATTTCAAGGAGGAGTTGTGAAACTCAAGGCGTACAAGGACTGGGGCATTTTTACAAAAATCATGAGTCTGTCGGTGCTGACCTGGCTGGTATTGGTTCTGGCAACAATGTTTGCGCTGGTTCCGTTTATCCGTGGGTTGATCATGGCGGAGAAACAGGCAACCGTCAGCTTTCTGGTGCAGGAAACAACCAGCCAGCTTGCTTCCTACCAGAAACAGGTCGAGGCCGGGACGCTCACGAAGGAAGAAGCCCAGAAACAGGCTGCCGAGCGGATTGCCGCGGTGCGGTATGATGGCTCAAACTATCTCTGGATCAACGATCTTGGCCCTAAAATGGTCATGCATCCGATCAAGCCGGAGCTGAACGGCAAGGATCTGAGCGAAAACAAGGACCCGAACGGCAAGGCGCTTTTTGTGGAGATGGTCAAGGTCTGCAAGGATACCGGCAAGGGTTTTGTAAATTATGCCTGGTCGAAACCGGGCAGCGCCGAGCCGGTTCCCAAAATTTCCTACGTTGAACTGTTCCAGCCCTGGGGGTGGGTGGTCGGCACCGGTATTTACATAGATGACGTCACCGCCCACGTCCGCCAGATCCAGATTGGCATCGGGGTGGCTCTGCTGGGAATTCTGGCACTCAGCATCCTGCTCGCATGGTTGGTCTCCCGAACCGTTACCGGCCCGATCAAGGCTGTGGTTGATACCATCAGGGACATTGCCCAGGGTGAAGGCGACCTGACCCGCCGTCTGCCGATCCTCGGCAAGAACGAAATCGGTGAATTGAGCGAATGGTTCAATACCTTCATCGGTAAACTGCACGGCATCATCAGCCAGGTTTCCGGGAGTTCGCTGCAACTGGCATCGTCCGCACTCGAACTGCAGTTGACTTCAAAACAGATGACCGAAAGCATTGCCCAGCTCTCTTCGCAATCAACCTCACTGGCAACCGCCGGTGAAGAGATGTCGGCCACATCGGGCGATATTGCCAACAATTGCCACCAGGCCGCCTCCAACGCAGGCGGAGCCACCAATAAAGCCAATCAGGGCGCAGCGGTCGTCGGTGAGTCCATTGCTGTAATGAACAGCATTGCCGAGCGTGTCCAGAACGCCGCCAGCACGGTTGATGCCCTTGGAGCACGTTCCGAGCAAATCGGTGCCATCATCGGTACTATTGAAGACATCGCCGATCAGACCAATCTGCTGGCTCTTAATGCCGCCATCGAAGCGGCACGGGCCGGTGAGCAGGGACGTGGCTTTGCCGTTGTCGCCGATGAAGTCCGTGCCCTGGCCGAACGCACCACCCGCGCTACCAAAGAGATCGGCGCAATGATCAAGGCGATTCAGAAAGAGACCAGAGATGCCGTGTCTTCCATGGAAAAAAGCGTGGTCCAGGTTGAACAGGGGACCAGCCATGCGTCGGAATCAGGGCGTTCGCTTCAGGAAATCCTTGATATTATCAATGACGTAACCGAACAGATCAGCCAGATTGCCACAGCTGCTGAAGAGCAGACCGCCACAACCCGGGAAATCAGCAGCAATGTAATGAATCTCAACGACCTGGCACAGCAGAACGACCATGCCCTCCATGAAACTGCGATTGCCGCCAATGATGTTTCCCGGCAGGCGGAAGAACTGAAGGAACTGGTCGGGCAGTTCAGACTCTAGCCTTCGTCTCCGCTCAGGGACCTGGCCAACAGCGCTTAGCATCTGAGCTGACGGTGGCTGAGCGGAGTCGAAGCCAAAGGAGGCAGATATGCCGCCAAAAGCAGCCGAAGCATTTTACAAAAGTGAATCGCGCTATCGGACACTGGTAGAAAACTCCTGTGATATCATTTTTTCGTTTGATCTCGAAGGACGGTTCACCTTTGTCTCTCCGGCCTGGAAAACGGTACTCGGACATGATCCGGCTGATGTTGTCGGGCACAATTTCCGGGAATTCATCCATCCGGAAGATGTTCCCCCCTGCGAAACAGCGGTTGCGACTGCGATTCAGGGTGACAGGGCGCTTGAGGTAACCTACCGGATCAGGCATGACGATGGCAAATGGCGCTGGCACAGGTCTCGCGGAGTTCCTCACCGTGATGACGATGACGTTCTGACGATTATCGGCATCGCTCATGATGTAACTGAACGGCTTCGCATTGAGGAAATGATGGCACTGACTGAAAAAATGATCATGGTCAGCGGCCTGGCCGCCGGGATGGCGCATGAAATCAACAACCCGCTGGGGGCGATCATGCAGCATGCCCAGAATATCGAACGGCGTGTTTCCGGGGATTTTGCCGCCAATCGAAAGGCCGCCGACGAGGTGGGGGTCAGTCTGGACCTTGTGCGGTCCTATCTTGAAAAGAGGGGGATATTTGCATTTATCGGCCACATCCGCTCTGCCGGGATACGGGCCTCGGAGATCATCTTGCAGATGCTGCGCTTCAGCAATCGCAGCGAGACCGGCATCGTGAATGCCGATATGTCGGTTGTGCTTGAGAGAGTGGCAGAGCTTGCCGCGACTGATTACGACATGAAGAAAAAGTATGCGTTCCGGACCATTGAAATAGTACGGGAATATGCCGCCGAACCGGTCTGTGCCGATATAGCGCTGCAGGAGATGGAACAGGTGCTGCTGAATATCCTGAAAAACGCTGCCCAGGCCATGTTCGGTGCTAAAATGGTTCAGAGGCCCCGCATTATTCTCCGGACCGAGTTGTCCCGGGGGATGGCTGTTCTGGAGATCGAGGACAATGGTCCAGGTATGGATGAAGCTACCCGCATGCGGATTTTTGAACCGTTTTTTACCACGAAAGAGATTGGCGTCGGTACCGGGTTGGGATTGTCCGTGGCCTATGCAATAGTCACCAAGGGACACCACGGAACAATAGAAGTCCGATCGCAACCAGGCGAGGGGAGCTGTTTTGTTATTACGCTGCCCGTACAGGGGAAGGAATTATGAACAACAACATCTCGGTATTGCTCGTTGATGATGACGAGCTGATCCGTGACAGTGTGGGGGCCTATCTGGAGGATGAAGGGCTCCTCGTTCACGGCGCTGCCAGTGGCGAGGAAGCCTTGGAATCAATAGCTGCCGTCCGTCCGGTGGTCTGTATTTCAGACATGCGTCTACCCGGAATGAGTGGCGAAGAGTTTATTGTCAGGGCTCATGCACTTTGCCCTGCAACCCGTTACCTGCTTCATACCGGCATGGTGTACGCTTTGCCTGACGAGCTGCGACGTATCGGCATGACCGGTGATGACGTCCTGCTGAAGCCGGTTCATGACCTTTCGAAACTGGTTGATAAAATCAAGCATCGTGCTGCGTCCGGGAGAAAAGAGTAATGGAGCTGCAGAATACCAACCTGATGCTGTTGACCATTGACGACGAAGAATCGATCCGCAGCAGCGTGGCGGCCTTCTTCGAGGACTCCGGGTATACCGTGATTCAGGCGTGTGACGGACGTGACGGTATTGGGAAGATCCTTGCCTTGAATCCTGATGTTGTTATTACCGATCTGCGCATGCCCAATGGAGATGGAATGGAGGTTATCGATGCGGTCAGGCGACTGGATGATAATCTGCCGATCATTGTCCTGTCCGGCACCGGCGTGTTGTCGGATGCCCTGGATGCGCTGCGGTCAGGGGCCTGGGACTATCTGGCCAAGCCGGTTGTCGATCTTGCCGAGCTTGAGCTGGTGGTCTCCCGCTGCGTCGAGCGGGCCCGGTTGGTACGGGAAAATCGGGACTATCATGATAACCTGGAGCTGCTGGTCAGGCAGCGGACCGCCGAGTTGCGCAAGTTGAGTACCGCTGTTGAACAGAGCGCCAACAGTGTCATTGTCACCGATATTAACGGGATCATTGAATACGTTAATCCCAAATTCTCGGCGGTGTCCGGCTATAGCAGTGATGAAGTGATCGGCCAGAATACGCGGCTTCTCAAATCCGGCAAACAGCCTGACAGCTATTACCTTGATTTGTGGAACACCATCAGCTCCGGCAAGGAATGGCAGGGAGAGTTCTGTAACAAAGCCAAGGATGGGCGGCAGTACTGGGAGTTGTCCAGCATTGCTCCGATCAAGGATGACAACGGCATCATTACCAATTATGTTGCCATCAAGGAGGATATTACCGGCCGCAAACAGTACGAAGAGCAGCTGTACTATCAGGCAAATTTTGATACCCTGACCGGTCTTCCGAATCGCTACTATTTCCAGAAACATCTTGAACTGCAGTTGGAGCTGCTCAACCGTGACAACCAGTACCTGACCCTGATGGTGCTGGATATTGATAACCTCAAATATGTCAATGACACATTCGGCCATGACTTTGGGGACATTTTGCTCCGGGAAATTGCCCACCGGCTGGAAGTTGTCTGTGGGCAGAGCTGTGTCGTGTCACGCTTTGTGGGCGATGAGTTTGTCATAATCCCGCCGCTGTCAACTGATATTGATGATTCGCGCAAGCGCGCCGAGCAGATTCGTACAGCGATGAATGACGTCTTTGTGGTCAAGAGTACGGATATCATAACTACTGCCAGCATCGGGGTGGTGGTCTATCCGGAAGATGGCGAATGCGTGGAAAGTCTGCTGAAAAATGGCGAAGCCGCCATGTACCAGGCCAAGAATGAGGGCAAAAACGCCATCTGCTTTTACACACGGGAATTGAACAGCAGGCTGGAGGAACGCTTTGCCCTGGAGGCAAAGCTCCATAAAGCGATTGAGCATGGTGAATTCAGCCTGCACTACCAGCCGCAGATTAATCATGTGCATGGAACCGTGATCGGCGTGGAAGCTTTGCTGCGCTGGACGCCGACCGGCGAAACTCCGATTCCTCCCGATCTGTTCATTCCGATTCTTGAGGAGAGCGGCCTGATCGTGGAGGTCGGTGAATGGGTGTTGTGGCAGGCATGTTCGCAGGCGGTTGCGTGGCAGACGGTTGGGCTGCCGCGACTGCGCATGTCAATCAACATATCGGCCTTGCAGTTCATGCGGAGTGATCTTGATGTTACTGTCAAGCGGGTGCTGGAAGTTACGGGACTTGATCCGCTCTCTCTCTGCCTGGAGCTGACCGAAAGCATGATCATGGTTGACAGCGTGCGCACACTGGAAAAAATGACCGCCCTGGCGGATATCGGCGTCATGCTGTCGCTTGATGATTTCGGCACCGGCTATTCGTCGCTTGAATACCTGGGCCGCTTGCCGATCAATGAACTGAAGATAGATATATCGTTTGTCCGCCGGATGTTGACGACCAGGAACGATGCTGCAGTGGTAAATACGATTATTGCCATGGGGCAGGGGTTGGATATGGAGCTTGTGGCGGAGGGTGTCGAGACCGAAGAACAGCTGCGCTATCTGGCGGAACGGGAGTGCAGCGTTATTCAAGGCGCCTTTTTCAGTCCTCCGTTGAAGCCGGATGATTTTGAATCGTTTTGCCGGAAGTGGCTTTTAAATTAATGAAGGCATCTCCTCTGTCCTTTATTTAGCTCACCGGATATGCTATTTTATTAACACTGTTTTGCCGCAGCCATCCATCCGGGAGCAACTCCATGTCGAAAGACTATTATCACCGCATTCGGCTACGCTTTATAGCCGTTGTCATTTCTGTCTTGCTGGTCCTGGGGGGACTGTTCTTCTGGCAAAGTGTTCGGGAACGCCGGATTATCATCGCTTCCGCCGAGAAAAGCTCCGCCAGTTATGCCGCTGCGCTCACGGAACACGCTGGTCTCGTCTTTGTCGAGGTTGACAGCTCGCTGAAGGAGCTGGTTGCCGATATTGAACAACAGGGCATCCCATATGCCGCCTCCGCCCCATTCCATCGGTTGATTAACAGCAGGGTGAAAAATGAGCTGCAGTTCAGTTCCATCTACGTTCTGGGCAAGGATGGCACCCTTGTCGCCCATTCCGGAGAATACCCGGTCAAGCCGAGAGTTCTGGACGACCGCACATATTTCAGGCATCATCGCGACTCACCGGACTCATCGCTGTTCATCTCGCCCATTCACACGAGTGCTCTTGACAAAACCGAACATTTCAGCCTTTCCCGTCCCCTGCGTGGGAGGGACGGCCGTTTTGCCGGGGTGGTCACGCTCTCAGTTGAAACCTCCTACTTTGAACAATTTTACAAAGGGCTTGCTGTCGGAAGTAATGGCCGCATCTTTCTCGCGACGACAGATGGTGAAATCCTCGCTAATGTACCGGGTTATGACAAACCGGTGGGTATCGACCTGAAATCTTCTGTTCTCTTTAAAGAGTACCTCCCGACCGCTTCATCCGGTACCCGCCAGCATGTCTCTCCCATTTCCCATGACCTGCGAATCCTCTCCTACAAGAAGCTGGATGGATTCCCGGTGGTGGCGGTCGTATCTCTCAGTATGGACGCGGTACTCGAATCCTGGTATGGCGCCCTGCGTACACAGGGGGGGATTGCCGCCCTTTTATGCCTGCTTGCCTGTACTGTTTCCCTGCTGTTCCTCCGGCAGTTAAAACAACTGGAAGCTGCCAGCCGGAAACTTTCCATGCAGCAGGATGAGCTTGAGCTCAAGGCTGAGCTGCTTGATGCGGCAACCGATGCGATTCTGCTGCTGGATACCCAGGGGCGGTTTGTCTATTTCAATAACGCGCTTCAGGCAATGTCCGGGTATAGCCGTGAAGAGCTGGAGCAGCGTGGTCTTCACGGGATTGAACCCCCGGAGTACGCCGCCCGGATCCAGGCGAATATCGATAGTCTTCTTGAGCATGGCGAAGCATTTTTTGAATCGGCCTATCTGTGCAAATCAGGGCGCATTTTGCCGATCGAGGTTCATGCCCGTATTGCGAATGTTAATGGCCGGACTCTCGTTTTAAGCATGGTCCGCGATATTTCCGAACGTAAGGAGATTGAGCGTCAAATCACGTCGTCGGCCCAGGAATGGCAGCACACGTTCGATGCAGTCGAGGATTCGGTCTGGCTGCTCGATATGGATAGGCAGGTTACCCGGGCCAATCGTGCCTCGCAGGCCATTTTCGGCAAATCACCGCAGGATGTTCTCGGCTTGCACTGTTGTGATGCAACGTATGGCACAACAGTGCCTCGTACCGATTGCCCTTTTGAAATAATGCTGGCAACGAGAAAACGTGCCAATGCTCAATTGAAGCTTAACAACAAGTGGTATGAAGTCTCGGTTGACCCAATTTTTGACGAGCAGGGAACTATTGTCAGGGCAGCCTACATTGTAAAGGATATCGATAGTCTGAAAAAGGCCGAGCAGCGCGAACTGGTGCGATCGGGGATCCTGGAGCGCATAGCCGGAGGAGAGCCACTCTCGCGGTTGCTTTCGTTTATTGCGCTTTCAATTGAAAAGGAAAATCCGGAAATGCTCTGCTCGATCCTGCTGGTCAGTGACGACGGCAAGCGGCTGTTGAACGGGGCGGCACCAAGTTTACCCGATTTTTACACCATGGCGACCAACCGTACAAAAATCGGCGAGGGTATCGGCTCGTGCGGAACGGCAGCCTTCCAGCGGCAGCGGGTAATAGTCGAGGATATAGACACTCACCCCTTCTGGAAAGGTTTTACACCTGCTCGGGAAGCGGGGCTTCGCTCCTGTTGGTCAGAGCCGATCATTTCCTCCTCCGGAGTACTGCTCGGTACTTTTGCCATCTATCACCGTACTCCGGCAGTGCCTGTTGAAGAAGAGTTATCCCTTATTCAACAAGCCTCCGCGTTTGCCGGCATCGCTATCGAGCGGAGCAAAGGCGAAGCCGAGCGTATGGAGCTGGAGCATCTATTGAGCCAGTCGCAGAAGATGGAAGCGATCGGGCATCTTTCCGGGGGCATTGCCCACGATTTTAACAATCTCCTGACGCCGATCCTGATTTATGCCGACATGCTCAAGCGTTCGTTGCCTGATAACGAAAAGGTACAATCACAGCTTGACGGCATTATCAAGGCGTCAGGGAAGGCTCGCGATCTGACGCAGCAACTTCTCAGCTTCGGTCGCAAGCAGGTTATGCAGATGCAGGTGGTTGATCTTAACGATGTCATAATGTCTTTTCATTCAATGGTGCGGCGGATGCTGCGCGAAAACATCAGTATCAGCCTGATGCTTTCCAGCCAGCCGGTTGTCGTTCGCGGCGACAGTTCCAAGCTGGAGCAGGTACTGCTGAATCTGGTGTTGAATGCCCAGGATGCCATAGCCGTCAACGGCAGTATTTCAATCGAAACAGGACAGGTTCTGATCGATGATGAATTTGCCCGTCGTCATCCCGGCATGAGCCCGGGGCTCTTTGTGCTGCTGTCGTGTACCGATAACGGCTGCGGTATGAACACCGAAACCCTGTCGCGGATCTTCGAACCGTTTTTTTCCACCAAGGAAGTCGGTCATGGCACCGGACTAGGTCTGGCAAATGTGTATGGCATCGTCAAACAGCATAATGGAAATATCATGGCAATCAGCACCATTGGCGTTGGTACAACTTTCAAGATATATCTTCCTGTCTGCGACGAAAAACCGCTCAGGATGGAGATGGAGAAAGAACAGGGCGATATTGACCATTCAGGCAGTGCGGTAATTCTTCTCGT
The DNA here is from genome assembly GCA_041675485.1 of Pelobacteraceae bacterium. Lineage (GTDB taxonomy): Bacteria > Desulfobacterota > Desulfuromonadia > Geobacterales > Pseudopelobacteraceae > JACRCG01. Next base: position 47,071 of record JBAYTT010000008.1, read on the forward strand.
TGAGGATAATGAGATGGTTCGTGTCATGTCGAGCGATCTGCTGGAAGGACTTGGCTATACCGTGTATTGTGCAGAGCACCCCGAGCGGGCACTGGAGTTGTTGAAGGAAATTCCGAAAAAAATCGATCTGGTTATAACCGATGTCGTTATGCCGGGAATGAACGGTCAGCAGCTTTTCGAACGCATCAGGACCGAACATCCTGAAATAGACAAGGTCCTGTATATGTCCGGCTACACTAATAACGTTATCGTTACCGACGGCAACCTGGATGACGGGCTGCATTTCCTGCAAAAACCGTTTACGGTTGATGCGTTGATGGCCAAGGTTAAAGAACTGCTGCAGCCGCAGGGATAATCAGCCATACGAACTTATTTCCCGAGAGAAATAACCCTGCTTCTTCCCGATGAAAGTCCCTCAAATCTGATTTTCCCCAGATACGTTCCATTTTTGAACAGCCCCGAATCTCCCGGTGGCAGATAGTGCGGGCTGCTGTTTGTAATAACACCGGAAAAATGATTGAAGATCCCTTCGGTGGAGCGCTCATCCGTTATCGGTAAAAGATAGTTGGCCAGGACCGTTCCGGTTGATTGAGCCGGAACCGTTTCCGCCGTGGCGCTTTCCGCAAGCGTTCCGGAGGAAACCCGCACCTGATGGCCATGGCCGCTTCCGGTTACCCGCGCGATAAGCTGCAATCGGGCTGTTCCATCACCCGCAAGGCGCAAATTGTACTGTGGCTGCCAACCACGTTCAGCTGTCGCATAGCGGAGCGTTACGGTGCCGCGGGGGGGAGTAACCGATATCCTGATGGATCTCTCTCCCGTATGGCTGTTTTTTCTGACAGCGACAAGGCGGGTGTCGATTTTGTTGATCTCCTGCGTTGTCTTGCGACGAGTGGTATAAACCGCCTCCAGTTGGGCAATGGCAAAGTCGGTCCCCTGGCGGATGGCCTGCATCGGGTCGGGATTTGTCTTGGTCTTGCGCGGCGCTTTACCGCTTTGTGATTTAGCGGCTGAGGTGAAGATGGCTTCACGGGTTTCCAGCGCCTGCAGGCGGTCTTCCATCCGTCGGCGTTGTTCAGTCAGCGCTTCCAATTCCTTGTCTGATGTGCTTCTCGTCTCGGATACGCGGTTCTCAACGCTGATAATCGAGGTGCCACGAGCCGGAATAATGGAGAGTGTCTGCTCCAGAAGGTCGGCCGCGAGCGGGATGTCAATCACCCCCTTCACGGCTCCGGCTTCCTGTTGGAGTACGGTGCCATCCCGGTAGAAGGTAGCTCTGCTCTCCGCAGAAACAGATGCGGCTGAAACAACCAAGAGAGAGAGGCAGATGAGTGCTGTGATGCGCATGCAGGTATTCTCCGGGGGTATAGTGCTTTTTTTGCCATACGTAGCGATGGTGTTGCGCATAACAACTCTTGAGGCTATACTCGCTCAAATTCGTTCAGAAAGGCACGTGTCATGAAAAAAGATATGGATGCTGATATAGATTCGGAAGTATCGGTCAAAGACATAGTCAATTTTTATGTAAAAATCAATGA
>JBAYTT010000009.1:0-46844 GCA_041675485.1 Pelobacteraceae bacterium
GCCCCGCCAGGGAAGTTTCCTGATTCAGCCCCAGGACACTTTTTTCGGTCTGACCGGGCCCGGTGTGGTCAAGTCGGTTCTGGGTGAAGACGTGACACCCGAGGAGTTGGGCGGTCCCAAGGTTCATGGGCAGTCCGGCGTTGCCGACATGACGGTTGAGGACGAAGTTGATGCCCTGCGTACCGCGTTGCAGCTGCTTTCCTATCTTCCCGATAACAACAGCGTCATGGCCCGTTACCGGGAGACCAGTGATCCTCTGGACCGCAAAACCTGGGAGATCAATACCCTGCTCAAAAAAGCCTTCAACTCGCCAACCGGCTTTAATACGCCTTTTGATGTCTCGATCATGATCCAGCAGATCTGTGACCATGGCGACTACTTCGAACTTCAGCGCGATCGGGCCCGTGAGGCCGTTACCGCCCTGGGCCGTCTCGGGGGTAACGTCGTCGGATTCGTGGCCAACAACAGTGCGGTTGCTTCAGGCCAGATTACGGTGGATTCCGCCTACAAGATTGCCCGTTTCAACCGTTTCTGCAATATCTACAACATCCCGATGATCTTCATGGAAGATACCACCGGTTTCCTTCCGGGACGCGAGCAGGAAGGTCGAGGTATCGTTCAGGCCGGACGTGCCATGCTGGATTCCATCGTTGACATCAGAACGCCGCGCATTCTGTTGATCATTCGTAACGCATACGGCGGGGCCTATGCCTCGTACAATAACTACCCCACCGGTGCCGATCTGGTACTGGCGCTTCCTACAACCCGGCTGGCGGTTATGGGGCCTGCCGGCAAGGAATTTGTCTACAAGGACGAAGTGCGCAAGATGCGCGCTGCCGTTAATGAGCGTGTCAAGCATGGCGTGCAGGAACGCGTCGCAGCAGGGATGTCGCCCGGCGAGGCCAAGATCGATGCGGAAAGGGATGCCGCCGACTGGCTGAAGATCGAGGATGCCGCATTGAACATGCGCTATGAAAAAGAGCTGATGAATCCGAAAGAAGGCTTGGCCCTGGGCTCAATCTCCTCCCTTGTCATGCCCACCGACCTGCGTAAGGTGCTGGGTGAAAACATGAACTTCTTCCTGCGTCATTACAAACCAAGTCCGATGCAGGCCGTCCAGCGCGAGTTCCATTAATTTCATTCATTCAAGATTGGAGATAAAGAGACCATGCCACAGACCGACTACTACAAGTACAATCCCCTGGTTCACCGGAACCGCAAATTGAGCAAATCTGCTTCCGAATGGGTGCGCTCCTTTTCCTGTGAGGATCTCAAGCCGCTGATCGTCTGCCGTGGCCCGATCCGCAAGGAAGCAATGGATGTATATGAAGAAATGGGAATTTCTCACTATGGCATCCTTCTTTCCGAGAAAGATTCGATCATTTACCCGAATGCGCTGGCGCCTGAACTGCGTCAGTTGACTGATTCGACCCGGGTCCACCGTGTGCCTGATTACAGCGGTGCCAGCAAGGAAGAGCGGGTCGAGCGCATCAACCAGATCATCCAGATGGCCATTGATAACGGCTATGATTCGATCTTTGCCGGTTACGGTTTTATGGCTGAGGATGAAGAGTTTGTGGCTGCCATTGAAAAGGCGGGCCTCAAGTTTATCGGTCCATGCGCCGCTACTCAGGCTAAGGCCGGAAAAAAGGACGAAGCCAAGCGTACCGCACTGCAGGTGGATGTCAGTGTTACTCCCGGTATAAACAACGTGACAGCCTTGACGCTGCTCAAAAAGTACCCCACCCGCGAAAAACTGCTCAAGCTGGTCGAGGCTGAAGATCTGGTCTGCGATAAGAAGATCTTTGCGGACAAGAAAATTGCTGTCGAGCTGTTGGCTGATCATATTTTGATGGCCTCGTACAGCAAGGGAATTGACCTGTTTTCCATCGAGGAACTTTGCGCCCAGGTGCAGGTTGAAGTAACCGAGCTGTTTAAAAAGTATCCGCAAAGCCGTTTTCGTATCAAGGCTATCGGCGGAGGAGGCGGCAAAGGACAGCGTATCGTGGGTGCCTCTCTGCTGGCGCTGAAAAAGGCCGATAGCAAGGCGATTGCCAAGGCGGCCGCTGAAGCTCCTGACATGGTGCGCGAGGTATTGAACGAAGTCAAAGCCAATGGTGTTGGCGAAAATAAGAATGTGCTGATCGAACTGAACATCGAACAGACCCGGCATAACGAAATTCAGCTGCTTGGGAACGGTGAATGGTGCATTTCTCTTGGCGGGCGCGACTGTTCCCTGCAGATGCACGAGCAGAAACTTCTGGAGGTCTCTGTCACGCAGGAAGGTTTGATGGCTGCCATTCAAAAGGCAAAGGATGCCGGTCGCAAGGCTGAAGTCAAGGCGCTCGAAAGCGACCTGAAAGTGCTCGCACGGATGGAAGAGCAGTCGGCCCGTTTTGGCCAGGCTGTCGGGCTTGATTCCGCCTCTACCTTTGAGTGTATTGTCGATCGCGATCGACACTTTTTCATGGAAGTAAACACCCGTATCCAGGTTGAACACCGTGTCACCGAGCTTTGTTACAGTCTCAAATTCACCAATCCCAAGGACAAGAAGGATTTCTTCGTTGTCGAATCTCTGGTAGAGGCGATGGCTTTGCTGGCTCGTCATAAAGAGCGGCTGCCCAAACCGGAGCGTGTTGTCCGCTTTAATGCCTCAGTCGAGGCCCGTCTGAATTCAACCGACGCATCACTGTCGCCCCATGCCGGTGGTATGATCCGCTACTGGTCGAAACCGATCAAAGGCGAGGTCCGCGACGACCAGGGCATCTGCATGACCAACCCTGATACCGGCATCTTCATGAAATACAAGGTTGCCGGCGCCTATGACTCCAATCTGGCCCTGCTCCTGACCAAGGGTGAGGATCGTCAGGCCAGTTATGAACGTCTTTCTGACGTGTTGTGCAGCACCACGCTTCGCGGCAGCGCATTGGCCACGAACCTTGAGTTTCATTATGGCTTGGTAAACTGGTTCCTGGGCAGAAATGTCATGGCAAAACCGACGACCCGCTTCGTGGTTCCCTATCTGGCGCTGGTCGGTACCCTCAAAGAAGAAGCCAACAAGCTGGATGTGGTCCATGCCTTCTTCCAGATGAAAAAGCATTACGCCAAGCATGTGTCGGAGCAGTTTGCCGACCAGCCTGATGTCTGTGCCAAAGAGCTGAAAAACATGTCCGCCCTGCTCGACCGCAAAGGAACCCTGCTCACACGCCCCATGGAGCGCCTTCTTGAGGATCCGCACCTTCTCTCGGGCTGGTTGAGCATTAATACGAAAAACTTCCGTATCGACAAGGGCAAGGTTGTCTGGTTGAGGAATCCTCTTGGTGTTCTTAATGAAACGTATGAATACCTGCATATGAATTACCGCCCGCACAAACCGGCCGCTGAAATCATCTGGGGGCACGACAACGAGCTGCTTCAGCAGTCGTTGCACTTCTACCGCACCCTGCGGGAAAAACTTGGGCTTGAGCGGGATGAGTATTTCAAGCTAAATGAACTGGTCAAAAATGAAAAACCCCAGGCCGGTTTTGATGAAGAAACCTGGGAGCAGATCCGTTCCGCTCACTTTGGATATGAGGCGGGTCTTGAACTGTTGGGCATGCTGTTCCTGATCGGTGAAAACACCAAATTCTGGGATATGAAGGTTCAGGACGACCTTGAAGTTGTTATTCCTGATTACCTGACGGACCTCGATCTGCAGGCCCGGATGAAAAAAATTCTGGTGCCGCCACCTGCAACCAAAGCTGACGAGATCGTGTCGGTGTGCGGTGGAATGTACTATGGACAGGCGGGCCCGGGCTTGCCGACGTTCGTGAGCGAAGGGATGCATTTTGAGAAGGATCAGCCACTCTACATCATTGAAGTCATGAAAATGTTCAATACCATCCGGGCGCCATTCTCCGGGACAATAGACAAAATCATTATGGAAGGTGCCGATGGCACGATCGTCCAGAAGGGGCAGCCACTCTTCAAGATCACTCCGGATGAAAAATTTGTCGAAGTCGATCAGAAGGCGGTGGACAAAGAAAAACGTGAGCGGACGGCAGAATATCTGAAGGCTGTGCTGCATAACGCGTTATAGAGTCGATGTGCATGTGATGATGAACTGAAAAGCCAGGGCGGGGAGTGTATCTTCTCCCCTGGTTTTTTTTTGAATACATTTTTGTTAAAGGGGCTACGTATGAGCATCAATGACAGCAAACAGAAGTGGAATGAAAAAGTTGCCAAAGGGATCGCCAAATCACCCGAGCGAATGGAAAAGTTTCAGACAACCTCAAATATCGATCTGGAGCGCTGTTTTACCCCTGGCTTTGAGTATCCCGGCTATGAAGAACAGCTGGGCTTTCCGGGCGAATATCCGTATACCCGGGGTGTGCAGCCGACCATGTACCGCGGCCGCTTCTGGACCATGCGCCAGTATGCCGGGTTCGGCACCGCAAAAGAGTCCAACGAACGCTACAAATATCTCCTCTCTGCCGGCCAGACCGGACTTTCGATCGCTTTTGACCTTCCGACCCAGATGGGCTACGACTCCGACGCGGGAATGAGCCTCGGGGAGGTTGGCAAGGTAGGGGTTGCTATCGATTCGCTCGCCGACATGGAGATCCTCTTTGACGGTATTCCGCTCGACAAGGTCTCAACGTCTATGACGATTAACTCCACAGCCGCCATTCTGCTCTGCATGTATATCGCCGTGGCAGAAAAGCAGGGAGTCTCCGCTGACAAGATCTCCGGCACCATTCAGAACGACATTCTCAAAGAGTATATGGCGCGAGGCACGTACATCTATCCTCCCAAAGAATCCATGAGGATTATCACCGACATCTTTGCCTACTGTAAAGACAATGTCCCGAAGTGGAACACAATCTCCATCTCTGGCTACCATATTCGTGAAGCCGGTTCCAGTGCAGTGCAGGAAGTCGCCTTTACCCTGGCTGACGGTATTGCCTATGTCGATGCCGCCATCAAGGCCGGTTTGGCCGTTGATGAATTCGCTCCTCGCCTTGCGTTCTTTTTCAATGCCCATAACAACCTGTTTGAAGAGGTTGCCAAGTTTCGTGCGGCCCGTCGTATCTGGGCAAAAATCATGACGGAGCGCTTTGGCGCCAAGGATCCGAAATCCCAGATGCTCCGTTTTCACACTCAGACAGCAGGCTGCACCCTGACTGCCCAGCAGCCTGACAACAACATCATGCGTGTTACTATCCAGGCCCTGGCAGCGGTACTCGGGGGGACGCAGTCGCTCCATACCAACTCCCGTGACGAGGCGCTGGCACTTCCAACTGAGGACTCGGTCAGAATCGCACTCCGCACCCAGCAGGTCATCGCTTACGAATCGGGCGCCGCCGACAGCATTGATCCTCTGGCCGGATCTTTTCTGGTTGAATCATTGACGGATCAGATAGAAAAAGCCGCCCTTGAGTATATTGAAAAAATTGACACGTTGGGTGGGGCAGTAGAGGCGATCTCGCGCGGTTTCCAGCAGAAAGAGATTCAGGACTCTGCCTACGCCTACCAGAAATCGATCGAGAAGAACGAGTTGATCATCGTCGGTGTCAATAAGTTCACTGTTCAGGAACCGCCACCGACCGGCCTTTTGCGGGTCAAGGAAGAGGTGGAAATCTCCCAGAAGAAGTCGTTGTCTGCCATGAAGAACGGGCGAGACAATGCTGCGGTCGCTTCAGCACTGGCACAGTTGGAAACAGCTGCCAAAAGTACGGAAAACCTGATGCCCCATATCCTCGCTGCAGTCAAGACCTATGCAACACTTGGAGAGATTGCTGACGTCTTCAGGGGTGTCTTCGGAAAACATACTGAGACGGTCGTACTATAGGAGTGAGCATGCTAACAAAAATCAACCATATCGGTGTTGCCGTACCTTCGCTCGAAGAGGCTCTCCCCTTCTACCGTGACAAGCTCGGCATGGCTTTTGCCGGAATTGAAGAGGTGGTCGAGCAGAAGGTGCGGGTGGCCATGTTGCAGGTGGGTGAATCAAAAATCGAGCTGTTGGAACCAACATCCGCAGATAGTCCTGTAGCCAAATTTATTGAAAAAAATGGCGCGGGTGTCCATCACATCGCATATGAAGTTGCTGATATTGAAGCGGCAATTGCCCGTCTTATTGCTGGCGGTTCCCGCATGATCGATGAGAAGCCGCGCAACGGTGCGCATGGGACTCGCATCGCTTTTATTCACCCGAAGAGCAGTAACGGCGTGTTGACTGAACTGTGTCAGTCGGAACACTGTGAATAATAATACAGAAAATATGAATAATTGAGTATAAACAGTCTGTTAGCTGTTTAATTTGAATTTTGTGTTGACTTTTGTTTGATTCGTTGTATATTTCACGCATTCAAATAGAACGCAGTCTGAAACAAACGAACCTAAAAGTAGCTAACCGATTATAATTACTGAGTTCCAGCAATGCTGGCAGCAACGACCGGGAGCGAAACATACTGTGAACGTTTCAGAAGGTAAAATTTTATCAGTTTGACAGAGTTGTACCTTTAAGCATCCAGTTATTAACTGGATGCTTAAAGGTATTTGTGTTTAAAGAGTCCTTTTAATCCTGATGGCGATGTTGTTTGAGATGTTCAGGCCAAATTTACTCCGAAAGGTGGTGAGCAACGGCATCAAGCTACTCTGACAGTACGTTAACCGCAGTTGTACAAGCAACTATCATAAAAATGGGAGGAACACACATGAATTTCAAAAAAACAGCAACAATCGTAGCAGCAGTAGCTGCAATGGCAGCAACGTCCGTTCCGGCAATGGCAATGGAAAACGAGTTTCACGGCATGTATCGCCTGCGTGCGATGGTGTCGAATTATGAAAATGCTGGTGGAGGCGTGCTTGCAAAAGATGCTCCTGCGATGACTGTTTTTGAGCAGCGCGCTCGTCTGCAATACACCGCCAAAGCTAGTGGTGACCTGAAACTGGTTACGCAATTTGAAGTAGATTCAAGTTGGGGCGATACCGCCTATAATAATGGCCGTGGCATGGGCGGCGCAATGGCCGCTGACACAGTTAACCTCGAGACAAAACATGTCTATCTTGATTTCAATTGCCCGATAACCGGTGCCAACTTCAAGGTCGGTATTCAACCACAATCTGATGCCTACAAAGGCATTTTCTTCAATGATGACCTTGCCGGCATCTTTGCTTCCAAGAAATTTGGTGGCGTAACTACGACAGCCGGTTTCTCCCGTCTGCAGGATTTTAACCGTACTTCAAATTCTGCTACAGTCCCATTTGAAACGGCCAATCCTGTTGGCAAGAGCACTCTTGACCTCTTCCTGCTTGATGCAAAACTTGCAGTTTCCAAAGACCTGACTGTTGGCGGAGCTTACTACTATATCAACAATAACCCGATTGGAATCAGCAGAAACGACGCTATGGGCCTTCACGTGGTCGGTGCCAACGCTGCTGCCAAGTTCGGCATGATCAGCGCTGATGCTTTTGTAGCCTATCAGGGTGGATCTGAGTTGACTGGTCCTTACAGAGATTTGTCAGCGTTTGCCGGGCAGGTTGCTGTCAAGGCCAATCTCGACAAAGCAGGGAATGTCAGCGCCAACGTGCTGTATACTTCCGGCGGCAAAGCTACCGACAGCAAAGCCAAGGCATGGCAGAGCCTGAATAGTGGTGATACGTTAGCAGTATCTTCGAACACCTACTATGACTCCAAAATGGTTCTTCTTATGAGAAACATTGTTGCCATGGACTCCGATAAGGCGCTGGTTCAGACTATCAATAACGGCAATAGAGGCGTAACCCTTCTGGCTGTCGGCTACAATACTAATCTCACCGACAAGCTGGGTGCTTCAGCAAACGTCGGCTATGCGATGGCCAGCCAGAAGCAGGCAACTGATAAATCCGAGTCACTCGGTACCGAAATTAACGCTCAGATTGACTACAAAATGTTCGCCAACCTGACCACCAGCTTAACTGGTGCATATGTTGTCCTGGGCGATGGCCTGAAATACGCTTCAAACACATCTACTGTAAAGCGTGACAACCCTTATTTGGCATCTGTAATGTTTAATTATGTATTCTAGGCTTTAGCTTTTCTGTGTAAGTTCGAAGGGCGGGAGAAATCCCGCCCTTTTTTTTGACCTGACTGCAAGTTTGTGTAATAATCCGCAAACGGAAATACTGAGCGGAGGAAACATGAGAAATCTGATTGTATTGCTGGCTGTACTTCTGGTTCCGCTGACCGCCATTCCATCATTTGCCCTCCAGATAAAAGTGTTCGTCGCGGAGATGAATGCCACAGGCGTGCAGAACCGAGGCGAGATGCAGGTTACACTGCAGACACTGCTGGCATCGCGCCTGAACGGTGACAGGGTTGCAACGGTGGGGAGTGCTGCCGAGGCTGATGCCGTGGTGAGTGGCACATACATTACCATCGGGAAGGTCTTCAGTCTTGACGCGATTGCCAAAACTCCAGCCGGTAAAACAGTCACCCGGGCTTTTGTGCAGGGCGAAACACAGGATGAGCTGATTCCAGCTGTGGGTAAGCTGGCGGACAAGCTGACAACAGAAATATTGAAGTCGTTCCCCAGTGGTCAACCGACTGCTGTTCAGCAGCAGGTGCTGACGACGACCCCGGCAACGGCCTCTCCTTCATCGAGTGGAGATTTTGTCAAAGCGCGTGGCCAGGAACCTGGTGCGCCTGCCGGCTGGATAAGCGGACGCTTGTCCGGCGCGGCCAATCTGTTGGCCACTGGTCTTACCTTGCCGGACGGGAGCAGGGAGATATTCCTGGCTGAAGACCAAAGGCTTGCCTACTACCGCCAAGGAAAGGATATGAACCTGGTGGCCGAGGTTGACTTCAGGGCTACTGAGAAAATTATATCCCTGGATACGATTACAGGCAGTGACGGCGCCCTTGATATCTATGTTTCCATCATCCGCGCAGGTGAACCGGCCTCGCAGGTCTGGCAGGTCAAGGGTAATAAACTGGTTCTGGTCGCAGAGAAACTTCCCTACTTCTTTCGCAGTGTGAGTCTTTCCGGTGGGCCGAAGAGGCTTTATGCGCAGTCCATGGGACGTAACGACGATTATTATGGTGATGTCGCCGAAGCGACCCGCAACGGCTCGGCGATCACCTTGAAAAACCCGCTTAAGATGCCTCGATACGGCACGATCTACAGCTTTAATCAGTTCAAGAGCAGCGAGGGTTGGACCTTTACAGTTGTCCTCAACCCTGACGGTTATCTTATCGTGTATGACCAGCAATTGAACGAGCTATGGCGCAGTAATGACAAATTCGGTGGTTCCGAATTATATTTTCAAAAAGAGGATTTGAACAATGCACGGGCAACTGGCGACAAGTATCGCTGGATCTTCATGGATCAGCCCATTCAGGTTTCGTCAAAGGGCGAGGTTCTGGTAGGTAAAAATGACGGATTCTGGGTCATGGGTAACGCTCGTTCCTACAAAGGCGGAGTGGTGCATTGTTTGCTCTGGAACGGTTCGAGTCTCGACGAAAAATGGCGTACCCGCGGAACCCAAAATTATATGCCCAATTACTTGTTTGACGATGCCCGCAACGAGCTGTTGATCCTGCAGGCCGTACAGCGGCCTGGTGTCCTCAGTCGCGGGGCAACATCGCTCTCGATAAAAAAGGTTGAGTAGCTCTTCTGTTTAAATTGTACGATAAAGAACGAGTAGATCTGCGGCGGAAGCAATTCCGCCTTTTTTTATGGTCTTTCCTTTGACGATTACGTAGAGCTGTGATACATTCGCGCACTCAAAACTGGAGGAGCTTTTCCAGAAGGAACATTCGAATCGCCCACTGAAGAGAGTATAATCCCATTGAAAATACAATCAAAAATCATCTGCATTGCAAATCAGAAGGGTGGTGTTGGTAAAACGACCACCGCAGTTAACCTTGCCGCATGTCTGGCAGCCGCGGAGAGGCCTACGTTGCTGGTCGATCTTGATCCGCAGGGAAATGCAACCAGTGGTGTCGGGATTGACAAGGCATTGCTAAAGCATACGGTTTACGATGCCTTAATCAACGAAACTGATCCTCGTGGATTGATCGTTGATACCGGGCACCCTTTTCTGCACATCCTGCCGGCAAACTCTGATCTGGCTGGAGCTGAATTGGAATTGGCCACGGAAATCGGTCGTGAGCAGAAACTTAAATTTGCCCTGTCAACACTGGTCGATCAATATTGTTACATCATTATTGATTGCCCGCCTTCGCTGAACCTTTTGACCATCAATGCCATGACCGCCGCCGATTCGGTGCTGATACCGCTGCAGTGCGAGTTTTACGCCATGGAGGGGTTCTCCCAGATACTTCATACAATCAAGCTGATACAGAAAATGATCAATCAGTTTTTGAAGATTGAGGGGGTCCTGTTGACTATGTACGATTCCCGCAGCAATTTGGGGAAAGATGTGGCAGAGGAGATCCGAAGCCATTTCCCCGGTCAGGTGTTTGAATCGGTCATTCCCCGCAATATCCGTCTGGCGGAAGCTCCCAGCCACGGTAAGCCGATCATTTACTATGATATAACTTCGCGCGGCGCAGCCAGCTACCTTCAGCTTGCCCGCGAAATCATCCAGAGGGAGAAAGTGCATGGCTAGAATAGGCGGCCTCGGCAAAGGGATGGCTGCGCTGTTGCAGGTAACTGAAACGGTAGATGAGTCAAAAAACTACTTTGTCTGCCCGATAGAGAAAATTCGCCCCAATCGTAACCAGCCCCGCAAGCATTTTGCGCCGGAGAAACTGGAGGAGTTGGCAGCGTCGATTCGTGAGAAAGGGATTATCCAACCTCTTGTTGTCACGAAAAAAGAGGATCATTACGAAATAATTGCCGGTGAACGTCGTTGGCGCGCTGCTCAAAAGGCGGGGCTGCATGAGATTCCGGTCGTCATCCGCGATGCGACACCGGATGCCGTCATGGAACTTGCCTTGATCGAAAATATCCAGCGCCAGGACTTGAATGCCATAGAAGAGGCGCAGGCATACCGCTTCCTGGTTGAGCAATTCAGTATCTCCCAGGAGGATGTTGCCCGCAGGGTTGGCAAAAATCGTACGACGGTCACCAACGCCCTGCGTCTGCTCAAACTGCCGGATGATATCCAGCGGGACATTGTTGAAGAGCGGCTGAGTATGGGGCATGCCCGTGCCCTGCTGTCGCTCGAGAGCGGCGAGCTTGTTGAGAAGGCTCGCCACGAAATCCTTCAGCGTCAGTTAAGCGTTAGAGCCACAGAAGATCTTGTGCGAAGACTGAAGATTAATCCTCACCCGGCACCTGTCAAGCGCCTGCAACAACCGGACCTGCTGATGTCGTCACTGGAAGAACAGCTGCAAAAGCGCTTTCAGTCACGTGTTGCGATCCGCAAGGTTGGCCCGAAAGGCGGCCGCCTTGAAATTCATTTCAATGATTCCGATGAATTAACCCGCATCATCGATCTTCTTGATATCTGATGCACCAAAAATAAATGTATACGGTTGTGTAATTGTCTTGACAGTCGTTCGAATATTATGATAGCTAACGTCTGTTTTACGCCCATATCTGGGATACAGTATACAACTCAGCATACCTGCAAGGGGTAGGTCGTGATTGAATTAAATTTGTCGTTTGTAATCCAGCTGATCAATTTCGGCATCCTCGTTCTCGTTCTCAATGTCTTCCTTTACAAGCCGATCCGCAAGGTTCTCGCTGACCGACGTCAGGTTATTGACTCGGCCCGTGAGAAAACGGTTTCTGTGGATGCAGAAGTCCAGGCCAAGATGGCTCAGTACGAAGCTCGTCTGCATGCTGCCAAGGCAGAAGCGGGTACCCGGCGTACTGAAGCTCTGAAGCTTGCCCAGGCTGAAGAAACTGCCGTGCTTGAAAAAGCTCGCAAGCAGGCTTCTGAATCCCTCTCCTCGATTCGGGAGAAGGTTGCCAAGGAAGCTGGCGAAGCACGAGAGTTGCTGAAGAAGCAAGCCGAGGTTCTGTCCGGTGATATCTGTGAGAAAATCCTCGGGAGGAGCCTGTAGTTATGAAGATGGTATCTGATCGCTCCAAAAAAATTATTATTACGCTGGCGTATGTGTCGGCAGTTGTTCTGCTGGCTTCAACCGGTTTTGCTTCTGAAGCGGGTGGAGGTGCTCACCATCCTGACAGCGGCGCTCAGATGAAAGATTTTGGCTGGCGCGTACTCAATTTTGCTGTTTTGGTTGGTATTGTCGTCTGGGCGCTGAAAAAGGCTGATGTAAAAGGTTCTTTGGCTGCCCGTCAGGCTGATATCGAGAAAAGTCTGAAGGATGCTGAATCTGCCCGTGATGCTGCCGAAGCAAAGTTGCGCGAATATGGAGTCAAGCTGGATCAGGCGTCAAAAGAAATTGATGAGCTTCATGCCGCAATCGTTCGTGAGGGTGAGCAGGAAAAGGCACGTATTGTTGCCGAGGCAAACAGTGCCGCGGAAAAAATAGTTGCTCAGGCTGCGTTGTCTGCCGAACAGGAAACAGTGAAAGCCCGTAATGAGCTGCGTGCTGAAGCGGCACGGCTTGCTGTTGAGCTCGCGACGGGTAAGTTGACCGGTGCAATTCAGAAGAACGACCACGACCGATTTGTCGGCGAATATCTTGACAAGGTGGTACAGATCCAGTGATCAATAACGCACTTGCGAAACGATACGCCAAAGCACTCGTACAGCTTGGTTCCGAGGGTGGTCTGATTGACCGCTTTCGTGATGAGCTTTCCGTAGTTGACGGCATTTTTAGTTCAAATAGTGAGTTGCGAGCCGCTTTTGCAGATCCGGCCCTTACTCATGATCAGAAAAAATCCATCATGAAGGAACTGATCAACAAGACCGCCTGTTCCGAGTTGGTAGGCAATTTTCTGCTATTACTGGTAGACAAGAACCGCGTTGCCTTCCTCGGTCAGATAGTTCAGACCTATGAAACATTGGCCGATGAATTCTCCGGTGTTATTCGTCCGGTTATCAAAACGGCTTTTGCACTGGATAACAGCCAGATTGCAGCTATTCAGAGTGCTTTAGAGAAAAAAACCGGCAAGAAGGTTGTGCCTCAGATGATTGTCGATGCGTCTCTGCTGGGGGGAGTAATTACCCAGATAGGTGACATCGCGTATGACAACAGTGTCAAGACTCAGCTTAAACGTATTAAAGATATATTACAGAAGGGGTAGGAGCATCCATGGAAATCAGAGCCGAAGAGATCAGCGAGATTATCAAAAAACAGATCAAAGAGTATGGCAAAGAGGTTGAAGTGTCCGAAACCGGCACAATCATCTCCATCGGTGACGGTATTGCCCGTATTCACGGCCTGGCTGGTGCCATGGCTGGTGAATTGCTGGAGTTTCCCGGCGGCGTATCCGGAATGGTTCTCAACCTGGAAGAAGATAATGTTGGCGCCGCCATTCTCGGTGAATTCTCCGAGATAAAGGAAGGCGACACCGTTAAACGTACCGGCCGTATTACCGAGGTTCCGGTTGGTGATGCACTGATCGGACGCGTTGTTAACGCTATCGGACAGCCTATCGACGGCAAAGGCGCCATCAATACCAGCAGCTTCAGCAAGGTTGAGATCAAGGCTCCCGGAATTGTTGATCGTAAGTCCGTTCATCAGCCGATGGCAACCGGCCTTAAAGCTATTGACTCCATGGTTCCAATTGGTCGTGGTCAACGCGAACTTATCATCGGTGACCGTCAGACCGGCAAAACTGCAGTTGCCATCGACACCAT
This sequence comes from Pelobacteraceae bacterium, assembly GCA_041675485.1. GTDB lineage: Bacteria > Desulfobacterota > Desulfuromonadia > Geobacterales > Pseudopelobacteraceae > JACRCG01. Next base: position 13,711 of record JBAYTT010000009.1, read on the forward strand.
CATCAACCAGAAGGGTGGCGACGTTGTTTGTATTTATGTCGCTATCGGCCAGAAGCGTTCCACGGTTGCCCAGGTTGTTTCCAAACTGACCGAGCACGGCGCTATGGATTACACCATAGTTGTCGCCGCAACCGCTTCGGAGTCGGCACCGCTTCAGTTTATCGCTCCTTACACCGGCGTTACCATGGGCGAATTCTTCCGTGACAACGGCAAACATGCCCTGATCATTTACGATGACCTTTCCAAGCAGGCTGTAGCGTATCGTCAGCTTTCACTGTTGCTGCGTCGCCCGCCAGGACGTGAAGCATATCCGGGTGACGTTTTCTATCTCCATAGCCGTCTGCTTGAGCGTGCCTGCAAGCTTTCCGATGCACGTGGCGCCGGTTCTCTGACCGCTTTGCCGATTATTGAGACTCAGGCCGGCGACGTTTCCGCATACATCCCGACCAACGTTATTTCAATTACCGACGGCCAGATTTATCTCGAATCAGACCTGTTCTTCTCCGGCGTACGTCCGGCGATCAACGTCGGTCTCTCGGTTTCCCGTGTTGGTGGTTCCGCTCAGACCAAATCGATGAAACAGGTTGCCGGTACACTCCGCCTTGACTTGGCCCAGTATCGTGAAATGGCAGCCTTTGCCCAGTTCGGTTCCGACCTTGACAGAGCCACCCAGATGCAGCTTGAACGTGGTGTTCGTCTGGTTGAAATTCTCAAGCAGCCTCAGTACCGTCCGATTCCCAATGAAAAGCAGGTTCTGGTAATCTTTGCCGCTAATAACGGTTTCCTGGATGAGTACCCGGTTTCTGCTCTTAGAAAATATGAAACCGAATTGTATGCATTCTTTGATAATCGTCAGGCTGAATTGCTTGCGGAACTTCGCGACAAAAAAGCCATTGATGATGACATGAAGGGCAGGATTATTGCTGCTATGGGGCAGTTGAAGAAAGAATTTACCGCGTAATCAAGGACGGTTTGAGATATGGCAAGCCTTAAAAGCATTAAAAAGCGGATCGTATCCGTAAAAAATACTCGCCAGATCACCAAAGCCATGAAAATGGTTTCAGCCGCGAAGTTGCGTCGTGCTCAGGAAAACGTCGTGGCGGCCCGCCCGTACGCAAAAAAACTGGGTGAAGTGATGCAGTCGCTGGCGACAAATCTTGAAGGCGATCTCCATCCGTTACTTGAGAAACGAGATGCCAAAAAGCTTCTTCTGATTGTTATTACATCAGATCGAGGCTTGTGTGGTGGTTTCAACACCAACCTGTGCAAAGCGGGCGATCGCTATCTCAAGGAAAAAATGAATTCGTACGAGCAGGTCAGTGTCCTGACCATCGGACGTAAGGGTTTTGAATTCCTCAAGAGTCGCTACACTGTCTATAAAAACTTTGCCAATGTACTGGCCAAGCCGAGCTATCAGACCGCTGCCATGCTGGCTCAGGAAGTGATCGATGGTTTTGTTGCCGGTGAATATGATCAGGTCGAGCTACTCTATAATTCATTCCGCACTGTCATGTCTCAGGATATTACTTTTCAGCAATTATTGCCGGTTGAGCCTGAAGTAGCGACGGCAACAGACGAAACCCCTGTTGAGTATATTTACGAGCCATCGGTTGGTGAGTTGCTGGCTGAGATATTGCCGAAAAACATTGAAGTCCAGATATTCAAGGCGATGCTGGAGACGGTAGCAGGCGAGCATGGTGCCCGTATGACCGCTATGGACAGCGCATCGAAGAACGCTAACGAAATGATCGGCAAGCTGACGCTCCAGTACAACCGGGCACGTCAGGCGGCCATTACCACCGAGCTGATGGAAATTATTTCCGGCTCCGAATCGATTAAAGGCTAACACTTACATACGTATCACTATATGAGGCCGCAGGGCCGCAGGAGGACACCGTTCCATGAGTCAGAACACAGGTAAAATTTCGCAGGTCATCGGCGCAGTTATCGACGTCGAATTTGAGCCCGGCAAACTGCCGGAGATCTACCACGCTCTTCGCGTGACAAATCCGGCCATTGATGACCGTGAAAACAATCTTGTATTGGAAGTTGCCCAGCATCTCGGCGAAAACTCCGTACGTACCATCGCCATGGACTCGACTGACGGTCTCAAGCGGGGTCAGGTTGTTATCGATACCGGTAAACAGATTTGTGCTCCGGTTGGTGCAAAAACTCTTGGCCGTATCATGAACGTTATCGGTGAGCCTGTTGACGAAATGGGTCCGATTGGCAACGAAAAAGAGTACGCAATCCACCGCGAAGCTCCTTCTTTTGAAAATCAGTCAACCAAGGTTGAAGCATTCACAACAGGCATCAAGGTTGTTGACCTTCTTGCACCGTACGCTCGTGGTGGTAAGATTGGCCTGTTCGGTGGTGCCGGCGTCGGCAAGACCGTTCTGATCATGGAACTCATCAACAACATCGCCAAGCAGCACGGCGGTTATTCCGTATTCGCCGGCGTTGGCGAGCGTACCCGTGAAGGGAACGACCTCTGGATGGAAATGAAGGAATCCGGCGTTCTCGACAAGGCAGCTCTCGTGTACGGCCAGATGAACGAGCCTCCAGGGGCACGTGCCCGCGTTGCTCTGACAGCGCTCTCCGTTGCGGAATACTTCCGTGACGAAGAAGGCCAGGACGTTCTGCTCTTCATCGATAACATCTTCCGTTTTACCCAGGCAGGTTCCGAGGTTTCTGCTCTTCTCGGTCGTATTCCTTCCGCCGTTGGTTACCAGCCTACGCTGGCAACTGAAATGGGTGAGCTTCAGGAACGTATTACTTCCACAAAAAAAGGTTCGATTACCTCGGTTCAGGCTATTTACGTACCTGCCGACGACTTGACCGACCCGGCTCCTGCTACCGCTTTTGCCCACTTGGATGCAACCACGGTTCTTTCCCGTCAGATTGCCGAGCTTGGTATTTACCCGGCAGTTGACCCGCTGGATTCCACATCACGTATTCTCGACCCGCAGGTTATCGGTGAAGAGCACTACGCGGTTGCCCGTTCGGTCCAGTACGTTCTCCAGAAGTACAAGGATCTCCAGGATATCATCGCAATTCTCGGTATGGATGAGCTTTCCGAGGAAGACAAGCTTGTTGTTGCCCGTGCCCGCAAAATTCAGCGTTTCCTGTCCCAGCCGTTCCATGTTGCCGAGGCATTTACCGGTTCTCCTGGTAAATACGTTGAGCTCAAGGATACGATCAAGGGCTTCCAGGAAATCGTGGCCGGTAAGCATGACAGCATGCCGGAGCAGGCTTTCTACATGGTTGGTTCGATAGAAGAGGCCATTGAAAAAGCTGCCAAGTTAGCTGCAGTATAATTAACCTTACGGGAGTATCTCCCTTTCAAGGAATGATATATGGCTGAAAATATGAAGTTGGAAATAGTCACTCCCTACAAAAAGGTGGTTGACACCGAGATAGAAGAAGTTACCGCTACTGGTAAGCTGGGTGAGTTTGGTGTCTTACCGGGACATGCACCTTTTCTCACATCTCTCAAAATTGGTGAGCTTGTCTTCAAAAATAACGGCATCACCGAGCACATGTCGCTCAACTGGGGCTATTTTGAAGTATGTGACGACAAGATTATTGTGTTGGTAGAGACAGCTGAATCCGCTGCGGAAATCGATGTAGAGCGTGCGAAAGCCGCCTTGGGGCGTGCTGAAGAGGCACTCAAAAAACTTACATCCGAAGACAAGCAGTTCAAGGTGTACGAGGCCGCCCTGGAGCGGGCTGTAATCCGTATGCAGGTGGCTGGCAAGGCTGTCCGAAAATAGTTTGTTTCTATATATCAGTATTACTTCAAGAGCGGCCGCGATGCCGCTCTTTTTGTTTTTATGGAAATATGCTTCAGGGTTTGTTAAAACTGCCCTACGTATATTTTCTTACATTGGAGAAGAATATGACTCAAGCCATCGACCTGAAACGCTACCGTTGCTACGAGATATTTTCCCAATCTACTGGAGTTGAAATTCGCTCTGCAAGCAAGACTCACGAGGATCAAGGAAAGGTTCCCGAGCGAAGCGGCAGGATCCACCTGCGCTTTTTCAAGCTGACTCCGAAGACGAAAGCTGAAGATATCACTCAAATTCGCTTCATCTGCGAACCTGACGAAGCCTTTGGTCTCTCGCTTATGATCAATCAAGTGGCGAGTTCCTCGGTGCCGTGCAAGGAAAAGCTGAATCCACATAAATATTCAACCGGAGAACCGGGCGAGGAAACAGTAACGACACTATCAGTGGAAAAGTGGGAACGGGGCGGCAAGAGTGGCTACGCATTGACTGTGGCACGCGGCAAGGAATTCATCAGTGTTCCAACGCCACTTGCCAAGTTTCTTTTTGCCGGAGAGTTCCTGCGTGCTCTTTCGACAGAGCAGTGTTGGGTGGAGCGGGTCGATAAGAAAAGCTCGCCGCCTGTTAACCGTTGAGTATGTCATTGCCCAAGCGGTATACAACGTTCTCTGAAGAACTGAAGAGAGTATTTGGCTGTAAAGTACAGCGTATATCGGTTGATGCTGGATTCACCTGCCCGAATCGCGATGGCACTCTGGATAGTGACGGTTGCATCTTTTGCGGTGGTCACGGGTCCGGTTCGTACGGGATTCGGCGCGACCTCGATATTGCCACTCAACTTAATGACGGCAAAGAGGTCATGCACCGCAAATACCGTGCTTCGCAATTTATTGCCTATTACCAGGCGTATTCAAACACCTATGCTTCAATTCCCCGGTTACGCGAACGTATCGGTGTGGCACTTTCAGTCCCCGATATTGTCGGCATTATCGTCGCTACCCGTCCCGACTGTCTTGCGGACGATGTTTTCGATTATCTCCAGGAGCTATCCAGTCAAACGTATCTCTGGCTGGAACTGGGCATGCAGTCCATCCATGATCGGAGTCTGGAGTTGATTAACCGGCGGCATGATCACAGCTGTTCTGTTGATGCGGTTCAGCTGGCCAAGTCGCGTGGCTTGCGTGTCTGTGCCCACATTATTCTGGGGCTGCCGGGGGAGACCCGTGAGGAGATGCTGGCTATGGCTGGAGAGTTGAACCGGCTCGGTATTGACGGCATCAAGCTGCATCTGCTCCATGTCATGAAGGGAACGCGGCTTGCTGAGATGTATGGCAGGGGTGAGGTGGCTGTCATGGGGAGAGATGATTACGCTGGGTTAGTCTGCGATTTCCTGGAACGGCTTGATCCGCGAATATTGATCCATCGTCTGACCGGAGATGGTGGGCATGACAACCTTATCGCGCCGCTTTGGTCGCTGAAAAAATTCGAAATATTAAATCTGATAGATGCAGAGATGGAAAGACGCGGAACGCGACAGGGGGTCAGATTTTCCCGATAAAGATCAGCACCAGAAACATGAAGTAGAAGAATCCTCCCACCAGTAACGTTCCCGGCGTCAGGTGCTTCTTAATTCTAATCTGCAGGTATGCGATGCCGACCGAGGCGAAGGTAAGGGCAACGGTCAGTAGTGCTGCGGTGTTGAGCTGCCAATCGGTCATCATGATGCCGATGGCGGTGATGATTGAACCCTGAAAAACCATGGCACCGGTGACATTGCCAATTGCCAGGGTGTCCTTGCCTTTGCCGATCCAGATCACGCTGTTGAATTTCTCCGGCAGTTCGGTTGCAATCGGGGCAATGATCATGGCCAGAATAAACGGCGATATACCCATCTGGACGGAAAGTATCTGTACCTTCTCCACAAATATGTAGGATCCCCACACAATCAGCAGCAGTGAACTCAAAACCTGGAACCCGATAATCGTCATCCGCGGGTCATGGGATTTCGGGGCGAAATAACAGGGATCAATTTCTGATTCCTCAATCTCGTGCGCTTCAGGTTCGCCCCCACCTTGAAGAGTTTTGAGTACATAGCCGCCATAGGTCAGAAAAAGCGCCATGGCAATGAAGGTCTTTATGACCGGATGTCCTCCCAAAAAAGATGCAGTGATTGCAACTGCATACAGCACCAGAAAATATTCCATGTCGCGCCGCATCACGATTGTATCGACCCGCATCACCGGGTAATCGTCGCGTTTTTTCCGATTCCAGATTACCGCGAGACCACTGATAAAAAAGGCCAGGGTTCCAAGCATGAACGGTGCACCGATAATGGCGCCCACGCCGATCTTGTGGCCTGCCTCCGCGGTTCCGAACATGATGGCGACAATCGGAACCAGAGTCTCCGGCAGGGCGGTGCCGATCGCGGCAAAGATGCTGCCAACCGCGCCGTCCGACAGCTTCATTTTCTTGCCGAACCACTCAAGTCCATTGGTAAAAACGGTGGCGCCCAGCAGGATGATCCCGAGGGCGATAAGCAATAACAGCCAATTCATCATGATCTACATCTCCACACGTGTAACGACACCCTGTAATTTGGCCGCAGGGAGTTTATTGAATTGAACGAAATTGGGGGTCAGCTTCTTGATCAAGGCGAAAATCTTCCAGATCGGATTTCTGGTTTCAATATCTTCAATACCGTAGAAAACAACCTTTTCGCTGATGCCGTTGGTCTTAAGCAGTTTCTCGATGTCCAGAATTTCCATGTAACCGGCGTTGACCTCGAAGAACTCCAGGCCGGTCCCTACATCTTTCTTATGATGGCATACCACTCCGAATGGTTCATCAGTACGCAGGATTGAAATGAAGACATTGCGCTCGTAAATAATGTTTGAGCGGATTACGCAATGGACAATATAGGGTGGGATCAGATCAAGCCCCTTGAGGAAAAAGAGCGCGGTACCGGGGATGTTTTTATCTTTGGCATAGATCTGCTCGTAGGAGAGCATGAATATGTCCGCTTCAAGTGGTCGCAAGGCCCGGTAAAGAGCGCGCTGGCCATTGGTCCAGATAAGGATGGTGGCAAAAGGGATTGAGGCCAGGATAATTGACCAGTACGCTCCATGGGGAAATTTGGAAAAAGTGGATGTGAAGTAGACCAGGTCGATAGCGGCAATCAAAACAACAATTGGTACTTTCCATTTCTTCGTTGTTTTCGAGAAGACCATGATCATCATAAGTGCGGTGATGGTCATCGAGCCGGTGACCGCCATGCCGTAGGCTGCCGCCAGGTTGCCTGACTTCTGAAAGAAGAACATTACAAAGATTACAGCCACCATCAGAATCCAGTTGATCGCCCCGATATAAATCTGTGACTGGATCTGACTGGAAGTGTAATCGACCTTGAACAGCGGCATCAGACGAGTGGTGATCCCCTGGTAGACAATTGAAAAAACGCCGCTGATGATGGACTGGGATGCGATAATGGTGGCCATGATAGCCAGCAGCAGAAAAGGGATGTAAAGTAGCGCTGACTCGCTCTGGATCATGGCAAAGAGGATGTTCTTGGCCTCCGGGTTGCGCAGGATGAAAGCCCCCTGGCCAAGATAGTTAAGGTACAATGCGGCAAAAACAAAGTACCAGGCTCTGATGATCGGTTTCTTGCCGAGATGCCCCATGTCGGCATACAGTGCTTCACCGCCAGTGGAACAGAGGATGACCTCCGAAAGTACGATGTAGCCGGCAAAACCGTTCTGGCGGAAGAACTCCACTGCGTGCCATGGGTTAACCGCCAATACAATTTCCGGGGTTCCGGCGATGGAAATAGCTCCCGATACCAGCAAGGATCCGAAGTAGAGCACCATGATCGGCCCGAAGACTTTGACAACCTTGTCAGTCCCGCGCGACTGGAAGAAAAAGAGCGTAAAGGCGATCAGGGCTGCGATCAAAACCAGGACTGATTGTTTGGTGGCAGCCAGTGAAGGAATCAGCAGCAGACCTTCAACCGCTGAGAGAATAGAGATAGCCGGGGTGATGACGCCATCACCCAGCAGTAGAGAAACCCCGAGAAAGGAGAGGAAACCGGAAAAGGCCAGTACGCGCCCCTTCTTGAAGAGCTTGATGATGATTTCCCTGAGGACGATTTCGCCCCCTTGCCCCTTTTTGCCAAGGCTCATGGCAAGCCAGGCATACTCGGCGGTCACCAGGATGGTCATGGTCCAGAAGATCAACGACAAAATGCCATAGACGTTGGCAACGGTCGGTTTGGTCATGGCGAATACTACTGTCAAGGTATAAATCGGGCTGGTACCGATGTCACCGAACACCAGGCCCAGAGCCTTGACGATGCCGCCCCAGAATGAATCTTCGTGCTTGTTGATCATGTGATCTGCCTTGCGAAAAAATAAGGGCGGCATTTATGCCGCCCCCGCTTATACATTATTTATGAGTGCATTGCACCAGAAGAGTACTACATCTCCACCCTTGTCACAACCCCCTGCAGCTTCGCGGACGGCAGTTTATTGAATTGTACGAAGTTGGGAGTTTGGCGCTTTATTGTGGAGAACAGCTTCCAGAAAATGTTGTTAGTTTCAATATCCTCTATTCCGTAGAAAATTACCTTTTCAGTAATACCGTTATTCTTGAGAATCCCTTCGATATCCAGTATTTCCATGTATCCGGCACGGACCTCTATTGCATCCAGACCGGTCGCCAAGCCGGTTGTAAGGTTGGTTTCCAACCCGTAAGGCTCATCGGTGCGGACTATGGAGATGAGTACGTTGCGCTCGTAAATAATGTTTGAGCGGATAATGCAATGCACCAGATAGGGAGGGATGACGCTCCATTCCTTGACGAAGAACAGACAGGTCCCCGGGATGTTCCTCTCCTTGGCATAGATCTGCCCGTAGGCAAGTTCGAACGTTTCAAAATCGAGTGGTTTGAGTGCCCGGTAGAGAGCGCGTTGCCCCTTGGTCCAGACCATGATGGTAACAAATGGGACCGAAGCCAGAATGATCGACCAATAACCGCCATGAGGGAACTTATTAAGGTTGGCAATCAAAAACACCAGGTCGGCCAGGGTGACCAGCAGGGCAATCGGCACTTTCCATTTTTTTGTCGTGCGGGCAAATATCATGGTCATCATGACACCGGTGATAGTCATGGTGCCAGTCACAGCCAGGCCGTAGGCCGCTGCCAGATTCTCGGATTTACGGAAAATGATCATGATCATGATGACTGCCGCCAGCAACATCCAGTTGATAGAGCTGATGTATATCTGTGATTTCAGGTGGGTCGAGGTGTAGTCAACCCTGAGAAGCGGCAGGATCCGGGTGGTGATCCCCTGGTAGACGATTGAAAAGACACCGCTGATCAGTGCCTGTGACGCAATTACCGTAGCGATAATAGTCAGAATCAGAAAAGGGATGTAGAGAAAGACCGCCTCGTGGCGAACCATCCCAAACAGGATGTTCTTTGCGTCCGGGTGGGTAATGATGTAGGCGCCTTGTCCCAGATAGTTGATCACCAGTGCAGCGAATACGAAGTACCAGGCCCGGACGATCGGTTTGCGTCCCAGATGACCCATGTCGGCATACAGTGCTTCACCGCCCGTGGCACAGAGGATTACCTCGGAGAGAACGAAAAAACCGGCAATCCCGTTATCATATAAAAATCTGACAGCATACCAGGGACTCAATGACTTGAGAACAACGGGGTGGTCGACGATAGAGAAAGCACCGGACAGGGTGAGGGCGATGAACCAGATTACCATCAGCGGTCCAAAAGCCCGAGCTACCTTGTCGGTCCCCTTGCTTTGAAAAATAAAAAGTCCGACCGCGATAATGGCGGCAATCAGGATCAGGGTGTTTTCCGAGGTGTGTTCCAGTCCGGGAATCAACTCGATACCTTCCACGGCCGAGAGGATCGAGATCGCCGGAGTGATAACACCGTCGCCGATCAACAGGCAGATGCCGACGTAGGAAAGAAAGGTGACGAACGCAAGGGTCCTTCCCGGTTTGATCATCCTGACCAGGATCTCGCGCAGAACAATGGTGCCGCCTTCCCCCTTGCGTCCCAGGCTCATGGCCAGCCAGGCGTATTCGACCATGACCAGAATGATCAGGGTCCAGACAATCAGCGATATGATGCCGTAGATGCTTTCCTGGGATGGTTTGGTGAGGGTGACGATGACCGTCAAAGTGTATATCGGGCTGGTGCCGATATCGCCGAACACCAGACCCAGGGCTTTGATGATGCCCCCCCAGTAGGATCCTGCTTCGTGCTGTTTCATTGTGATGTGCCTCCCGCACTGTATGTGCAGGGCTGACAGCAGAAAATAGAAAAACCACCGGCATGAACCGGCGGCCTTTGTCCGCTGTCTCGCCCTTCCAGATGCCTGCGAGGTTAGCTGTCGGGCTCGGGATTGGAAGTTCCCTTTCCGGTAATGTACCGGAATGCGCCCCAGTTGATCGGGTCCCCCGCATCCGTTTCAAGACGGATTTCGGCTGCTTGTGGGGTTGTTATACTCCTCTCTATTCCGCTGTCAAGAAATCTTCTGAATAATCAAAACTTTGCTGTTTACACGTAAATGAAAACTGTTACACTTCCAACCCGCTCAAATTTTATCCGGAATGGACGCTGCATGAACGAAAAAATGATGGAAAACAAGAATGAACATATGGTCTGCCGCTACTTCAAAGTTGGCCACCGCGATATGGTCTTCCTCAAGTTTATTCTTGAGGCGTACGAAGGAATGAATGTCATGAGCACCGTTGATAACAAGGCCGGAATCATTCGGGTTGCCATCATGGCGGGCTTTCTTGAAGATATGGATCAGCTTCTTGCGCAGTTGGGGGGGCAGGTGACTCTGGAGCCGGTGGAGTGGCATGATGAACTCTGCTCCTTCTGAACCGGGGGCTCACACCGCCCGATATGTACTCGCCCTGTTGCTGGCGGTCAATCTGCTGAATTATATCGACCGCCAGGCTCTCTATGCCGTTTTCCCCCTGATAAAGGCCGATTTGAACCTTTCCGATGCCGGACTTGGTTTCCTTGGAAGCGCTTTCATGCTCTGCTATATGCTGGCCGCGCCGGTTTTCGGCCGGTTGGGCGATCGAACCAATCGCGCCCGTCTTGCGGCGGGTGGTCTGGCCGTCTGGAGTCTTGCAACGATGCTGTCCGGGATGGCATCTTCATATCGGATGCTGCTGTCGGCGCGAACGCTGGTGGGGGTGGGAGAAGCCAGCTTTGGTACCGTCTCACCCGGGTTGCTGGCGGAGTATTTTCCCCGCGAACGTCGCGGGCGAATGTTGTCGCTCTTCTTCTTGGCGATTCCGGTCGGAAGCGCCCTGGGGTACATCCTTGGTGGACAGCTTGGCCAAGCGTTCGGCTGGCAGCGGGCTTTTATGTTGGTTGGGCTGCCGGGACTTCTTCTGGTGCTGCCGCTCTATTTTTTGAATGATCCCCGCCACAGCTGTCGTCAGCCGGATTCACTCTGCCATGAGCCGATTCTGCCGGAGTTGCGCCGGTTCTGGCTGAACCATACCTACGTCAACGCCACGCTTTCCATGGCGGCGATGACCTTTGCCCTGGGCGGCCTGGCCCAGTGGGCCCCCTCTTTTCTGCAGCGCTCGTTTGGCCTGGAGGTCGCACGGGGTAATACGGTATTCGGTCTGATTACGGTTGTCTCGGGAATCATCGGTACTCTGGCCGGGGGGTGGCTTGGCGACCGGTTTCAACGCCGCAGCGCCGCCGGCTATCTGTATGTTTCGGCAGCCGGCTTTCTGATGGGAGCGCCGCTGATGGTCCTGGCTCTGACGACCTCCAACCTGACCCTCTGCCTTGCCGCCATCTTTGCCGCCGAACTGTTTCTGTTCCTCAACACCGGCCCGCTTAATACCGTTCTGGTCAATGTCGTCACGCCAGGTCGCCGGGCTATGGGGTTTGCCATTAATATCTTTTTCATCCATGCCTTGGGAGATGCCATATCACCTGCCGCTATCGGCTTTCTGTCTGATCGGTGGGGGTTGGCACGAGCGCTGTTAATTACGCCGCTGGCAGTGCTGATAGCCGCGGGTTTTGCTCTCTGCGGCGGGAGGTACATGGCCGGGGATCAGCGGAAGGCCGAAGAGTAATGTTTACCACGATTATATCGTGCTCGCCACAGTGTTCTGCCGCATCCGCCCCCGTTTAAACAGTCAGTACCTGCAGGCCGCGTCCAGTCCCGGATATGTAGACGAACGTAATAGCAGCTGGTCCAGCATTATCTTGTTCTGATCGATAATCACCGGTGAATTCATAGCGAAAGGATTTGATTCTGCTGTCAGGCGGCAGCTTCATATCGATCTGAAGATCTCGGGGAGCAGGCCAGGAACACTTTTGTTGACGTTCAACGGCAAAAGATGGGAGCTTGCCCATCAACGGCATCTCGCACAGGCAGTAATCGTAAAAAAGGGCGTCATGCAGTATCGCTCGATCAACGAGTGACTCCGCCAAACGCGCAAAAAGTTCGAAGACCCTCCGGCAGGAGAGGCTGGAGAGATTCTCATTGCCCGCCTGACGGGCCATCCGGTCAAGGATATGGGAGAATGAGCTGTCTCGCTGCAGGATACGGAAAGCAGCCGTAAAACCGCCATGTTTGTTGAACAGGTCAAGCAGGCGCCCGATAGTCTCGATACGGCAGATATCCTCGTATGAAAGCCATGGGTTTTGCAAAACCGTGTACGGAGGGGAAGAAGAAAAACAATACCCCTCGCGGTGGCCAATTTCGCGCATTGGCGAACCCTTCAACAGCTTGAGCGGCTCAATCTGGATGTCATGAGGGCGCAAATCTGCAACCGTTTGCAGGGAGTCGAGGAAGCCGCCGTATTTCTCGCCAGGCAATCCGGCGATGAGATCCAGGTGCAGTTCGATTTTTGTATCAGACTTCAGGCGGCGTACGTTGGTGAAAATGCGCTGCAGGTCAGCGCTCCGCTTTACCTTTTCCAGCGTTGCCTGAGATGTGGATTGAATCCCTATTTCAAAGCGGAAGGTGTGTTCCGGAACGAGTGCCAGAATATTCAAATTGTCTTCGGTCAGCAGGTCTGCGGCAATTTCAAAGTGAAAGTGGCTGTTCCGGTTATGCTCCAGTATGAACTTCCAGATTGAATCCGCCCGACAGGCATCATAATTGAAGGTGCGGTCTACCAGTTTTATCTGGGCAACATTATTGTCCATCAGAAACAGAAGATCCTTTTTGATTCTACTCAAGCTGAATGAGCGTACCGTCCCCTCAACCGATGAGAGACAGAACGCACAGGAGAATGGGCAACCGCGTGATGTTTCGTAATAGGTCAGCGGTTTTGAAAAATCTACCAATCCTGCATCGAAAGGTGAAGGAAGCGAGTCAAGTTCCAGATTCCTTCTGCTGAATGGCCCGGAGACAGTGTCGCTGCCGTCACGGAAAAACAGGTTGTCTATTTCTGCAAGCCGATCCGGTTGGCAGGCATTCCCGCTTGCCAGCGTTTCAATCAGACGCCTGAACCCTTGTTCTCCTTCACCTTTAACCACAAAATCAATCGCAGGATTGTCGTTCATAAGGTCGAAGGTTCCGAAGGAAACCTCAGGCCCTCCAAGAGCAATGAGGGTGTGCGGAGATATCTGCTTTATATCGGAGACAATCCGCAGGGTCTGCTCAATATTCCAGATGTAGCAGGAGAATGCGACCAGATTTGCCCGCTCGGCCATGACGAGTCGTAGAATATGTTCACGCGGTTCGTTGACTGCCCATTCGCGGATAGTCATGTCGGTATCCGGGATGTCCCGGCAGTAGACAGCCAGGCAGGGGAGGGCAAGGGACGCGTGCGAGTACTTGGCGTGAAGGGTTGCAAGAAGTATTTTCATGTCAGTTTGGTCTCAGAATGCGAGGAAATATGTATCTTCTCTGGTCAGTATCTCTGTCTTGAAGGATTTTGACAGGCTGTTCAAATGTTCAATGACGGCGGCGCGCCTCTGGCCGGTCAACAGCTGCGGCTGAAAACCGACGCGTTGGTGCAGGACATCAAGAGGCAGTATCTCCGCCTCTCGGCGCTCATCGGCGAGCTTCAGGCGGATTATGGCGCTGACGTCCGCAGTCCTGCTCTTGCTGGCAAAGGCGAAGTTGCCCAGGCTGTAAAAAATGATGCCGTTTTTGTAACGCTCGATTCCCTGCAGAATATGTGGGTGGTGGCCGATAATTACATCAGCTCCGGCATCGATGGCTTTATGGGCCACTGTCCGCTGGTATGCCTGAACTGTGCTGGTGGCTTCTTTTCCCCAGTGGAACGAGACGATGACATAGTCTGCCTGTTTACGGGCACTCGCAATGTCGGCTGACACCAGTTTCTCGTAGCCGGGGGCGGTGCCGGGGCGATTTTGCCCGGCAAAAAAATTGAACGGCTGCGTCAGGGAGTAACCGAGGAAAGCAATTTTTTTGTCTTTAATCGTATAAAGCGCCATGTTACGTGCTTCAGCCAAGTTTTCGCCGGCACCGATCAAGGCGATACCATTGTTGCCCAGGTGACGGAGCGTCTCGGTCAGCGCTTCTCCTCCAAAATCCATGCTATGGTTGTTGGCAAGCGTCACCAGGTTGAAGCCGGCTTCCCTGAGGGCTTTTGCAGCCTGCGGTTCGGCCCGGAACCGGAACTTTTTTCCGGTGTATTCGTGTCCGCTTTCAGCAATGGGCGATTCCAGGTTGGCAAAGTTGATGTCGCTTGAAGCCAATTCCTTTCTGACGCCAACAAACGGGTAGTCATACCCTTTGCTTTTCAGAAGCGGCGCCCATTTTCCGGCCAGCATGATGTCGCCGACAGCGTTGATGATAATCTCTCCGGCATGCAGCTTCAGCGGTTGAGAGAGGATTATGGCGGAGATGAGAATGTGAATAATGATTGGTTTCATCGGGCTCTTTTGCATTGACGTATAACGACGCAAGTGCTACTAAATACACGCTTACTACCGAAAAATAAAGGGGTTTCCCTATGCTTGACATGAAAAACATTCGTGAAAATCTGGATGAGACGGAACGGCGGCTCCGTACGCGCGGAGGTGAATCATATCTGGACGGCTTTCGTGAACTGGACGAAAGACGGCGTTTGCTGCTGAAAGAAGGAGAAACGCTCAAGGCGCTGCGCAATTCGGTCTCTGATGAAATCGGGCGTACCAAGGACAAAAGCCAGGTTCAGGACAAGATCCTGGAGATGCGTGCCGTTTCTCATGAAATAAAGGGGCTGGATGAAAAACTGAACCAGGTCGATGAACAGCTGAACTCATTCCTGCTGACGGTACCGAATCTGCCGCACGCTGCGACCCCGACAGGATTTACCGAAAACGACAACGTATTGGTAAGGTCGTGGGGGGAGGCTCAGCAACTTCCGTTTAAAGCCAAGCCGCATTGGGATCTCGGTGAAGATCTCGGCATCCTTGATTTCGAGCGCGGCGCCAAAATAACCGGCGCGCGCTTCACTCTCTACCGCGGTGCCGGAGCGCGACTGGAACGGGCGCTGATCAATTTCATGCTTGATCTGCACACTGATACGCATGGGTACCAGGAGGTGCTCCCCCCTTTCATGGTCAATCGTGATTCCATGCAGGGTACGGGGCAGCTCCCCAAGTTTGAGGAGGATCTTTTCAAGCTGGTCGATCCGGAATTTTATCTGATTCCGACCGCCGAGGTGCCGGTCACCAATATCCATCGTGGTGAGATTCTCAAAAAAAGCGATCTGCCGATCAGCTATTGTGCCTACACACCCTGCTTTCGTCGCGAAGCAGGTTCCTACGGTAAAGATACCCGTGGCCTGATTCGTCAGCATCAGTTTAACAAGGTGGAACTGGTGAAATTTGTCCATCCTTCCGAGTCTGACGTCGAGCTGGAAGCGTTGACGGGTCATGCCGAAAAGGTGCTGCAGTTGCTGGCACTCCCTTACCGCGTCATGGCGCTTTGCAGCGGAGATATCGGCTTTTCCGCCGCAAAAACCTATGATCTTGAAGTCTGGTTGCCGGGGCAGAGTTGTTACCGGGAGATTTCATCCTGCAGTACATTCGGGGATTTCCAGGCGCGCCGTGCTTCAATCCGATTCCGCGAGGACGAAAAAGGGAAACCTGAATTTGTCCATACTCTGAACGGTTCCGGTTTGGCCGTGGGGCGCACGCTTGTGGCAATTTTGGAAAACTATCAGCAGGAGGACGGTTCAGTGCTTGTGCCGCCTGCGTTACGGCCATACATGGGCAGTTTGGAGCGGATTGCGCGATAAGGCGCAGGTTTCCTGTACTCTCATCTGCACAAAATAAGCTGAAGCTGCGGGGGGTGTTATGTTTGGGAAAAAGAATGCGTTATTGCTGGAAGAGGCGGAGGCCAAAATAAAGCAGCAGCAGGATAAGCTCGATTGGTACCAGCGCCATTACGAAAAACAGCAGGTCTACATCGAGGATCTGTATGATCTGGTCGGCGATCTTTCCCGTCAGCTCGGGATGGTGCTGAAAAGTGAAAACATGGAGCGGCTTCAAAACAGTCCATTCCTGGAAGACAACAGTAATTTTTTTCTCGATTTATACCTTTTGTTCAGTACGAGATTCAAGAAGGGGAAGAATGTTACCTGTTATTTCGGCAAGGAGCTTGAGGAGTTGCGTCGTAAATTTCAGGACAGGGATTTCAGGAACAGTAAGAATGTACACCTGACGGAGCGCCTGACTCTTGGGAACTTGCGTACGCTTTTCAAGGACGGGCTGTGGAGAAAATCTGTTGAAGATACGCTCCAATCGATAAGAAATGAAAGAAAGCTTGATGCAAATCAGTAATGAAATATTAAAGAGAATGTCCCTGAAGAAGGTTACTATTTGAAAATATGAAACAGGTGTGCTATAAGGTTCCGATGCATGACAACGGAAGGGTGGCCGAGTGGTTTAAGGCAGCGGTCTTGAAAACCGCCGAGTGTAACAGCTCCGTGAGTTCGAATCTCACCTCTTCCGCCATTAATCAGATACGGGCGGTTGGCTACTCATATGCCAACCGCCTTTTTTGTCATAAAAACTGAGAAACGTATTGCGGGCGAAAAAACGTACGAACTCAAACAATAAGGGAGAGTGGACGTAAGAATGCAGATAACAACACCATACATAAAGCTGGATAGTTTTCTAAAGGCGGAAAATGCGGTTTCTTCAGGTGGCGAGGCAAAGGTCATGATCGCGGAAGGGTACATTACGGTAAATGGTGAAGTGGAACTTCGCCGTGGGCGCAAGTTGTATCCTGGCGACCGGGTCGTGTTTGGCAAAAGAAAGTTCCTGGTTGAATCCGCGTGAAAGGGGTCTTGTTGTCGTTAGCCATTGTAATGGCACTCTTTTTTTTCCTCATTGGCACTCCACGATCTTTTGCCGCGTACAACCTGGAAGTTCCGGTCGAGCCGTGGGACGAATACCGGCTTCAATTCAAAAACTATTCGAAGCATTTACTTGCTTCGTATGACCGTGCCTTTGTTGATGATTATGAGGGTGCCATTCGCGAGGTAGACAAGGCGATTGAGTTACTTCCCGACGAGGGGATCGGTTATGCTGAACGGGGTAAATACCATCGGATGGTAAATAATGCCACACAGGCTGACAATGATTTCAAGTCGGCAATCAATCTCTTTAATCAAGCCATTGAGCGATACCGCCCCGGGGCAAACAGGAAATCAAAAAAAGGCTCGACCCGGAAAATAAATCCTGACGATGCCGGTCGCCTTGTGGCAACGCTACGTTACCAGCGTGGTGAGGCATATTACACTTTTGAACAGTATCGTCAGGCGAGTGATGACTTTGCCGCTGCCTGCCAGGGAGGCAATGCTGCTGCCTGTTCGCGAATCTGGGATGTCAAGGCGATAGAGAAACGGGGGGTCCAATGGGTGCCGATTTCTGCCCGGCAGTATTATGATCGGCGGAGGGTGGAACGACCTTCTCCCACGGTTATCCGTGTCTGGGTGCGCCGCGAAGAGTCTCAACCGGTGCAGCCGGCAAGCGGGCCTGAAAGTTCTATTCAACAGCACCTTGAACTGCACTGCGAAACCTGGGAATTCCGTCTGATAGAGGCGCTCGTTAGCTCGAACGGCGACCAGCAGATGCCTGAGAAGGTGGCCGGTTCAGGTTTTGCCAAACCGATAACCGGTACTGCTTTCAGCAAGTTGATGTTTGTTCTGTGCCCGCGACACAAGCAGAACCCTGTAAAATAGGATAGGTGAATTACGAAGTCAGTAACTTACTTTTAGCGTACAAAGCGGTAGAGTGGAATCGCGCTCCTGCAACAAGTGCACTCAAATAATTTGACTTCTCATGTTGTTTAAAATTAGAATAGCTCGTTTATTTGTGCCAATTACCACGCCGTTGTGCGTTATTGAGGAGAAATGAAATGAATATGAGATTTCTTGATGCCTGTTGGGGAAAACCAGTAGATCGGACTCCCGTGTGGCTTATGCGACAGGCCGGCCGCTATCTGCCGGAATACATGGCGGTTCGCTCCAAATGCACTTTTCTGGAATTATGTAAGACCCCTGAACTTGCCGCTGAAGTCAGTATTCAGCCTGTTGATATTCTCGGGGTTGATGCTGCGATCATGTTTTCTGATATTCTGACACCGGTTGAGCCGATGGGTATGAAGCTGGATTTCGTTCCGGGACCGGTCTTTGAAAGCCCGATCCGCAGCATGGCGGATGTGGAGAAACTGCGGATTCCGCAGATGGAGCAGGATGTCCCCTACGTTCTTGAAACAATTAAAATACTGCGCCGTGAGTTGTCCGGGAAAGTTCCGCTGATTGGTTTTGGCGGCGCACCGTTTACTCTGGCTTGCTACATGGTCGAGGGAAAAGGCTCCAAGGATTTTGCCCAGATCAAGCGGATGATGTATGCCGCGCCTGATGTCTATGCCGCCCTGATGGAAAAGATCACCACGATGAGCATGGAATATCTGAACGCCCAGATTGCTGCGGGTGCGCAATGTATTCAGATATTCGATACGTGGGGAGGCATTCTTTCTCCGGCCGATTACGAAAGGTATGTACTGCCGTATACTGCCAGGTTGATCAATGGATTAAATCGCAGTGAAACTCCGGTGATCCATTTCGTGAAAGGATCGGGAGCGATGCTTGATACCGTAAAGAAAGCCGGCGGTGATGTTATGGGTCTCGACTGGCATGTGGATCTTGGTGCTGCACGGGATCTTATCGGTCCTCAGATGGCGGTGCAGGGTAACCTTGACCCGACCGTGCTGTATGCAACCCGGGAAATTATCGAACGTGAAGTCAAGCGTGTTCTGGATGAAAACGCCGGCCGGTCCGGACATATTTTTAACCTTGGACACGGGATTCTGCCGACAGTACCTCCTGAAAATGCCAGATTCATGGTTGAGTGCGTACATCGATTGTCGCAGAAGTAATATACCAGAAATACGGCGGTACCTTGGAGGTCACGGAGAAAACCAGAACATGGTCTTTTTATCCGTGGCCTTCGAGTAATAGTTAGGAGTTTTTGTGTCAGTTACACTTAAAAACATTGTGATATTCGTTACCGATCTTGCGAAAGCAAAATCTTTCTATGTTGACCTCCTTGGGCTGCCGGTTGCCGGTCAGAGCGAGATGCTGATCGAATTTTTCCCCGGAGCGGGCACAACGCTGGGAGTTTCACTTGCCCTGCATGATGATGCCCGCTGCCTGGTAGGAAGGCACACCGGTGTTACCCTTAAAGCAGAAAATATTGCCGGGCTTTGCGAAACCCTGAAAAACGGTGGTGCGCATTTTGTGGAACCGCTTGAATCCAGTCCGTGGGGCAAAATGGCGGTTGTTCAGGATCCTGACGGCAATATGATCGCTCTGGTTGATCGTTAGGTGGAGGTCATTACCCGTGACCTGATAGCCCAGGTGTCTGCCGAGGCTACACACAATCCGAGGCTGCGCAAGAACTACAACATCCACCCCTCGCTTGAATCCCGTTGTCATCGCCTGCTTAACGCAATTGAACCCGGTTCATATATCAGGCCTCATTGCCATCTTGATCCGGAAAAAGACGAAGCATTTATTCTAATGAGCGGAACATTGGGAGTTGTCACCTTTTCGGCTGATGGTGAGGTTGTCGAGAAAGTGCTGCTGTCGCATGACAGCGGTAATCTGGCTGCCGATATCCCCCATGGAGTCTATCATACCGCGCTCAGTTTGGAGTCGGGCACCGTGTTCTACGAAATCAAGGCAGGACCATACCGTAAACTGAATGAAGAGGAAATCGGGGCATGGGCTCCCGAAGAGAGCGACCCTCAGGTTCGTGCATTTCTTATGAGTCTGCAGCATTTGTTTGATTGATGTGTTTTGCCGTACTTTTCTAACAGCCCTTTTTTTTATTGCGACGCTTATAACCGGTTCTGCTGGGCTTGCCGCGTCACCACCCATGCGGCCATATACGGGGATAGGGGTTGTCGTTTTTTCGCAGTCCGGCGATGCTTCAAAGCAGGATCTGCGGTTGCCGTTGTACGAAGAGCCTGGTCTTGTCCGGATCGGAATGTTGGCAAGTTCCCGGCTGTCAGGGAATGAGTGGATCTTTGGACGTGCTGAAGGGTCTTCGCCGCTTATCGTTTCTGCCCGCAAAGGTAACTGGCTGCGGGTGAATTATGATGATGCCGGTAGAGAAGCCTGGATTGATCCACGGAACAAAGGTCGCTTCCAGTCGTGGGAGCAATTTCTGAAACTGCAGACCGGGCGGATGCTTCCCGGTTTGCAAGCGCAGTATTATCAAATGCAGCATCAGCCCGACGGAAAGCTGCTCGCGACACTGAATCCGAAGCAGGTATTCAAAGTGTTAAAACTGGAAAGTTCCTGGGGAATGGTGCTGCTCGGGCAAGCCCAGATCGGGTGGGTGCGCTGGCGTGACGATGACGGCAGGCTGCTGGTGGGACCCGGTCACTGACTGCAGGTGCCAGAGCCGCAAAAAGCCATTGACGTCACTGCATCGGTATGATATTGACACCCCTTATGGTAATCATGATAACGGCAAATGCAGGACGAGCTATTATCGCGGCGGCGCGTGAAGCCGCAGCTCTCTCTTTTGCCCGCTGATTGTCGTTCCGTTTTATAAGATAATCACAAGCCGTGGGCAGGAGCCCACGGCTTTTTTATTTCGCGCAGTCCGACGGAAACCCGATGTATATTATCCATATAGGGAGGAACACGCATGAGAATTGAACTGGTGCCGCCAGGAACCGGCGAGTTGACGTATGAAATAAGAAATATCGTCAATGTGGCAGAGAAGCTCCAAAAACATGGCGTCAAAATCAACTGGGAAAATATTGGCGATCCGATTGTGAAGGGAGAGGTCATTCCTGAGTGGATGAAGGAAATCGTTGCCAGGGCCGCCATGGATAACCGCAGCTGGGGATATTGCCATACCCGCGGGGTGCTTGAAACCCGCGAATTTATTTGCGAAACCACCAACAGTCGCGGCGGCGCGCAGATTACTCCCGATGATATCATTTTCTTTAACGGGCTCGGGGATGCCATTGCCAAGATATACGGCTGCCTGCGTCCGGAGGCGCGTGTTCTCATGCCGTCGCCATCCTATACTACCCACACGCTGGGCGAGATTGGTCATGCCCACTCGGCTCCCTCGCTGTTTTGCCTTAAACCGGATAACAACTGGTATCCGGACATGGAGGATTTGCGTAATCACGTCCGCTACAACCCGAATATCTGCGCGATCATGATCATCAATCCGGATAATCCGACCGGTATGGTCTATACAAAGGAGTTGCTGCAGGAAATTGTTGCGGTAGCCCGTGAAAATGATCTGTTCATCATTGCCGATGAGGTTTACATCAACATCGTGTATAACGGCGAAAGTACGGTGCCAATTAGTGATATGATCGGAGATGTTCCGGCCATTTCATTGAAAGGTATTTCCAAAGAATTTCCCTGGCCCGGCTCACGCTGCGGCTGGATTGAAGTATACAACGGCCAGCAAGACGAGCGCTTCCGGAAATACATCAATCTGATACTTACCGGCAAAATGAACGAGGTCTGCTCTACAACGCTGCCGCAGACGGTCATACCTGAGATCGTCCGGCATCCCGAATATTCATCCTATCTGGCACAGCGCATTGCCAGCTATGAGCGGATGAGCAATATCACCTACGATTGCCTCAGCCAAGTTCCGGCACTGCAGGTGAATCGCACCAACGGCGCTTTTTACATGGCCGTGGCATTCAAGGATGGCTTGCTGAACAGCCGCCAGTCGATCCCGATCGCCAACCAGGAGGTCAAGGAGTTGGTTGACGGTTTAATCAACCAGCCGGGAGTTTCTCCTGATAAACGTTTTGTCTATCAGCTTTTGGCTACAACCGGCATTTGCGTCGTGCCGCTTTCTTCCTTTTCCACGCCGCTTCAGGGATTCCGTGTCACGTTGCTGGAGAAAGATGAGAATGAATGCCGCCGTATTTATCGTACGCTGGCAGAGAAAATTGGGGAGTATTTGAATTCCTGAAGACGTTTACTAAATAAAAAGGGGGAAGGCGTATGCCTCTCCCCCTTTTTATTTAGTAACGGGTTCGATTACAAGTGCATCCCGTTTGTCCGGGCTGATGTAGCTTGCGAGCAACCTGCGATCACGCTTTTTTATCACTGTCCTCGCTCTTGGGTTTGATTTCTATTTCATCCTTGCCGTCTGCGGCCTTTTTGAAGTTGCGGATACTTTTGCCAAGCGCCCCGCCGATCTCAGGCAGTTTTCCCGCCCCGAAAACGACCAGAACTATGACCAGTATGATTATCATTTCCGGCATGCCAAAACCAAACATTGTGCCCCCTCTGCAGCAAGTGTGTAATATGCTCGACACTATCTCATTGCCGCAAAAAAAAATCAAGCGCTGCGACACCCGATTCAAACGGCCGGATTTACATGAAACACCAACTGCAATGACAGTATAACGTGTAATAACAGGCTGTTATCGGCTCTTGACCAGCTTCCCTGATTCATTGACACTGTTTTTGACGCATGGTACAAGTATGATCCAGTTCATATGTGTCGAGGGTGGTTCATGTCAGACAGGTCATATAGCAATGCTGCTGCGGTTCGCACAAGAATGGTCTTCTTGTCATTAGTCGCATCCGGAATAATTGGGGGCATCTCTGTTGCAATAGGGAGCACCGTATCCGTTTTGACTACGGCGATTGTAACGGCATTTATCTGCTCATTGATATGTGTCCTGATCTTCCAGCGGCTGTTATCTGAAATTCGCTCTAATCAGTTTCTCATCCTTGCGCGGTTGGTTCCGGAGCTGGAACTTTCTTCTGCTCAGGCTCAATCCGATGATGTTAAAGCTCTTTTTTCGCTTCGCGATCTGGTGACGCTGGCTCATGAATCTCGCCAGAAAGAGCGCGTGGAGTTACAGGAGCTGATTTTTGCAGCGCAGGAAAAGCTCAAATTGACCATGCACAACTGGTCAACCGGTGATGAAAAGGAAGCCGTTCAGGTGCGGGATGCGGTAACCGCTATGGAGCGTCTTAACAGCGCGTATTCACTGGTTATTGTAGAAATAGACGAACTCTCCGGCCGGACAGAGGAACGAGCGTCAATTTCTACACAGATGAGCGCTACTACGGATGCGATTGCTGAAAATATAAATCAGTATTCCAATTTCGTAATTGAGACATCGAGTTCCATCGAGGAAATGGCGAGGGCAACCAGTGAAACCGCCGAAAATATCCGGGCTTTGTCCACTTCAACCGAACAGACCGTTTTTTCGATCAATACGATCAGCAATTCGCAGAGCACGGTGAGGGACAACTCCGAACGGAGCGCCTCAGCTTCTGAAAGCGTCAGAACTCAAGCACAACATGGGCTTCGCAGTATGGCCGCGACTATGAAGGCAATGCATGAGATTGCCAAAAGTAACGACGAGTCCTTTGAGTCCATCAATCGACTGTCTCGACACTCTGCGCGGGTTGGAGAGTTTTTGAGTGTAATTCAGGAGGTTGTCGAGCAGACCAACCTCCTCTCTCTTAATGCATCGATTATCGCCGCCCAGGCCGGATCGCGGGGGCGGGCATTTGCCGTCGTTGCAGAAGAGGTTCGCTCACTTGCTCGGCGTACCTCCGCCTCTACCAAGGAAATTGAGGAACTTGTGCGCAATATTCAGAAAGAAACTTCGTACGTACAGCGCTCGGTTACCCAGGGTAAAGACAAGGTCAAAGAGGGAGTCAAGATATCCGGCCTGGCCAACGAGGCTCTCATTGCAATCGACAAGAGTGCGGAAGAAGCTTTCAAGATGGTGTCCAGGATCGCCGTTGAAACGACAGAACAGGCGGCCAATATTCAACGGATTACAGAAGAAGCGGCAAAAAATCTTGAGCGGGTACAGCAGGTCACTCTTGCAACTGAACACCAGCAACAGGGAAGCACACTGGTAGTAAAAAACCTCGAACATATGCGTGAACTTGCCCATCGAATCAATTCGTCCGCTCAGGAGCAGGCCAAGGGCAATCGTCTCTATCTGAAGAGTGTAATGGAAGATAACGACCGAACGAGGGAACTGAAAAACGAAGCGACCCAGCATATAGACCTTGCAAAACGGGCAGTTGAGGCTGTCAAGGGTGTTGAAGTCCAGATAACGACAAATGCGATCGAAAGCCGCGTTATTACGGAAGCACTGACCTCTTTAACGGACCTGATAGATCGTTATCGTGGTGAATCGGTTCAGGAACTAGATGACGAAATTGTCAGTTACGATTAGCAGATCAGAAACAGTTTCCTGCTCTTTGCCTGCAGAAAGCGATCTCGTCCAGGTTGTTACCCGGTTTTTCAGGACGAGCTGTTTAGTGACATTTTTACCGCTGCTCTGTTTCGCTGGAGTAGCTTCCGCAGCAGACATGGAGATAACTCCCTTCAGCACATTCAATCAAAGCCCGTTACTTCAAATCTACGGGCTTCCGCACGACACAGGTTCAGATATCCTTCCAGCCGGAACATTTCGAATAAGCCTTAACCAGGATCTCTCCAGCAACTACACGGTCACCAACACTCCGCGAGAACAGATAACACTTGATGGTGAAACCTACCGTGTGTCCTTTGGGGTTCGTTACGGTGTTGCATCGCACTGGGAGGCCGGGGTCGAAATTCCCTACATTATCCAGGGTGGCGGCTTCCTCGACAGCTTTGTCGTCAACTGGCATGACACCTTCGGGTTGCCTCAGGGGGGGCGCGACAGGGCCTCCAGGAACCGGCTGAATTTTAGCTACGTCAAGGACGGTGCTCAGAAGTTGCGGGTGGATCATGATGCTTCAGGTATTGGTGACATTACATTGAGCGGGGGATTCAGCCTGTATGATGGCAGTGGTCCGGAGCGCCAGGACAGGCTGGCGATTAAAGGGGTGGTCAAGCTTCCTACCGGTGACAGCTCATACCTGCTTGGTAGCGGCAGTACCGATTTTATACTCCAGCTCTGCGGAAGTACGGTCGGATATAGCGAATGGGGCTCCCTTGGCGTGTACGGATCTGTTGGTGCTTTGGCCATGACCAGGAGCGCTGTGTTGCGCGATCAGCATAACCCGCTTGCGGGTCTGGGCACTCTTGGTGTGGGCTGGGGGCCGGCCTCCTGGATCTCGTTCAAGGTCCAACTTAACGGCAACACTCCCCTGTATCATGGCAGCTCATTGGATGAGCTTGCAAAGAGTCCGTTGCTTTTGGTTCTTGGGGGGGCGCTTCGGTTTCCGCGAGAGTATCTGCTTGATATCGGTGTTTCCGAGGATGTAGCGGTGGCAACCGCCCCCGATGTGAGCTTCCATCTTGGGTTGAGTAAGCGGTTCTGAAATGTAAAAAGCCCCTTTTCAGGGGCTTTTTTGTGTCCAAATTTGATGTCTGATCAGTACTTCTGATCGGCGTAATCGACCCAGCCGCCGGCCATAACCAGCGCCTTGTCGAAGGGGGATATTTCGAAGCTGAAGCTCTTCTGCTTGCCACCGCCAGTTACGGTCAGGCTTCCGGCTTCAATATCAATAGTCATGGCAGCGTCATCGTCGACCGCATGGGAGAAAATCTGGTCCAGATCGGCCTTGGGAAGTTCAATGGCCGCCATGCCGCAGTTGAACATATTCTGACGGAAGATTCGGGCGAATGATTCGGCAATCACGGCGGTAATGCCATTTACCTCGAATACCCACGGCGCATGCTCGCGGGATGAGCCGCAGCCGAAGTTGGCGCGGGAGAGGATAACCCGGGCATTCTTCGTCTGTGGTCCCTTCGGGTCAAAACCGGGCAGCTTCAGGTCTTCCAGGATATACGGTTTCAGGTCTTCCTTGGTGATCTCGGTAAGGTATTTGGCCGGGATAATCTCGTCGGTATTGATGTCGTTGCGGTCGAGAAAGAGGACGGGGCCTCCAAAGGTTTTCATTATAGCGGCTCCTTTATTTAGAGATAGTTGCGTGGGTCGGCAATTTTGCCTTCTATGGCGCTGGCAGCGGCCGTGGCCGGTGACATCAGGTGAACCATGCCACCTTTACCCATACGTCCCATGAAGTTACGGTTGGTGGTGGATGCGCACACTTCACCTTCGGCCAGGACGCCGTTGCTCATGCCGAGACAGGCCCCGCAGGTCGGGTTGGTGACGCAGAAACCGGCCTCCATGAAAATGTCTATCAAGCCTTCGTGCATGGCCTCCTGCTGGATCTTGGGGGTGGCCGGCGACAGGATGCCGCGTACATTCGGGGCCAGTTTGTGGCCCTTCAAGATCTGTGCGGCGATGCGCAGGTCCTCGAGGCGCCCGTTGGTGCAGGAGCCGATGTAGATCTGGTCAAGCGGAGTGCCGGCCAGTTCTGATACGGTCTTGACCTGATCCGGCTTGTAGCCGAAGGTAATGGTCGGTTCCAGGGTGGAGACATTAATTTCGATTGTCTGGTCATATTCGGCGTCAGCGTCGGCGCGCCATTGCGAATAATCGGCAAGAGCCGCTTCCTTGCTGGCAAATTCTCCCTGGATAAACGGCCAGAGGAAGTCAACCGTGGTCATGTCAGGCTGGCAGATGCCCGATGTGCCGCCCGCTTCGATAGCCATGTTGCACAGCGTCATGCGTGATTCCATGGTCATGGCGTCAACCACGGAGCCGTGAAATTCCATCACCTTGTCGGTGGCGCCGTTGACGCCGATCGTGCCGATGATATGCAGGATAACGTCCTTGGCGTAGACCCCTTTGGGGAGCGCGCCGGTCACGTTGAACTTGATGGTTTTGGGCTGACGGAAGGCGCAGACCCCTTTCAGGATGCCGACCTCAAGATCGGTTGTCCCGATGCCGGCGGCAAAAGCACCGAAGGCGCCATGGGTACAGGTGTGGGAATCGCCCATGATGACCGTGTAGCCGGGACGGATGAAGCCGCGCTCTGGAAACAGGGCATGGCAGACGCCGTTGGCGCCCACATCGAAGAAGTCCTTGATGTCGTGACGACGGGCCCAATCGCGCAGGATCTTGGCCTGTGTTGCCGTCTTGGTGTCCTTGCTCGGGGTGACGTGGTCGATGACCGCTTTGATCTTGGTCGGATCAAACACGCGATCCTTGTCGCGCCGGATCAGGTCGTCAATGGCAATCGGTGTGGTGATCTCGTGGCAGAGCACCGCATCAAGACGCAGTACTTTTGTGCCGGGAAACGGCTCGTTGACGAGATGAGCATCAAAAATCTTTTCTGCGGTGGTTTTACCCATACGTTATACCTCGCTTCATACTGTAATGATCCCTTGTATACCCTATTATTTTTACCAATAAAAGCAGTATCTGGTGATGTTGCCATCGCGAACGGCGATGACAAGGCAGGTTACACGGCCGTTTTTTTGAGATGATCAACCAGCAGTTTCGCGGCGGCCGTTAACGCCTCGTAGGATCTGACGCAAATCTTCAGTTCCCGGTTGGCCCATGGCTCGTCCAGAGTGACCGGACGGATGCGCAGCCCTTTGAAATATGGTTTGGCCGCCCCTTTGGGGACGATGCCGATGCCGAGTCCCGCTTCCACCATCAGGCAGAGAGCGTCGAAGCTGTTTACCTGGATGCGCAATTTGGGCGTTTTGCCCATCTCTTGCGCGGCCCGCAGGATCTGGTTGTGCAGCGCGCTCCCCACGGTAATCCCGACAAGGTCGAAGTCAAGGGTCTCCGAGAATGACACCGACTTTTTTTGTGCCAGGGGGTGGTCTTTGGGCGTGATGACAATCAGCTGGTCCGAGTGGTACGGGAAAAATTCAAGGTCCTGGTGGTAGGTCGCCATGGTGATGATACCAACATCCGCCGTCCCCTCGGCCACGGATTTCATGATGGTTTCACTGATATCCGCCTCCAGGTGCACGTGGATTCCGGGATGGAGGTCCGTGAACGATCTGATCTCGGCCGGCAGGAACTGATTGATTGCGGAAATATTTGCGGACAGCCTGACGTGTCCGCGCACGCCGCTGGAGTATTCGCTGATCTGTACATAGAGGTTGTTCATGTCGTGCAGCACCCCCCGCGCCAGCTGCAACAGGGTGATGCCGGCGTCGGTCGGCACGACCCCCTTGTTTGTCCGGCGCAGCAGGCGGGTTCCGAAGCTCTCTTCCAGTTCGCTCATGCGCTTGCTGACTGCCGAGGCCGCGATATGTTCGCGCTCCGCTGCCCCGGCAATGGTGCCCTCTTCGACAATGGTGACAAATAGTTTAAGCGACAACGGGTCGATGATCATCTGTGCCCTCACGTGGTAACCGCGATTTCAATGGATTCCATGATAAGCGTACTACACCAACGGCTTGACTTTCATCAAGATATATTTAGGAATAGATCACGCTACTCGACCGTGGTATATAAACCTATTCAAACTTACGTAGAGGATACTTCATGAAGCCTGATGCCATTATAGAACTGCTGGATTCAGTCAAACAGGGCACTCTTGCGGTTGACGATGCGCTGGAGCTGTTGCGCCAACTTCCCTTTCAGGATATCGGCTGTGCCCAGGTCGATCATCACCGTCAGTTGCGGCAAGGTATGCCGGAAATGATCTTCGGTGAAGGAAAAACCGTGGAGCAGGTTACCGCGATCATCGCCGCGATGCTGGATCGCGGCGGCAATATACTTGCCACGCGTCTGGACAAAGACAAGGCGGGGCACGTTATGAAGATGTTTCCCGCAGCGTGCTATCATGCCGAGGCGCGTTGCCTGACGCTTGAACAACAACCGCCCGTGCCGCGTGGCAAGGGGACGATCCTGGTGATCTCGGCCGGGACGTCCGATATTCCGGTGGCGTCAGAGGCGCTGGTAACGGCCCAATTTCTCGGTAATCAGGTGGAGCATGTGTATGACGTCGGCGTGGCCGGTCTTCACCGCCTGCTGGCCCGGAGTGAACAGTTGGCTGCTGCCGCGGTGATCATCGTGGTGGCCGGCATGGAAGGGGCGCTCCCTTCGGTGGTTGGCGGCCTGGTGGATAAACCGGTGATTGCCGTGCCGACGTCGGTCGGGTATGGCGCATCGTTCGGCGGCATCGCGGCACTGCTGGGGATGCTCAATTCCTGTGCATCCGGCGTGACGGTCGTTAATATTGATAATGGTTTCGGCGCAGCCTGCGCGGCCAGTTTGATGAATCGGATGTGATATGACTATGTTATATCTTGATTGCCATGCCGGGATTTCCGGCGATATGACCGTTGCTGCGCTGCTGGATTTGGGGGTGCCGTTGGTGCATCTGCAAGCCGAACTGGCCAAACTTCGGCTTTCGCCAGACTCTTACCAGCTCTCAACCAGCCGGACCGAGCGTCATCGGATACCTGCTCTGAAATTTGATGTAGAGGTGCATGATAACCATACGCATCGGCACTATGCCGCTATTGATACCATGATCGCCGAGAGCGGCTTGTCCGGTCCGGTCAAGGACAAATCCAGGCTGATCTTCCGCCGCCTTGCCGAAGCCGAGGCGTTGGTGCATGGCGTTACTGTTGAAGATGTACATTTCCATGAGGTCGGCGCGGTCGATTCCATCGTGGACATTGTCGGAACCGCAATCTGCCTGGAGTATCTGGGCGTTGGCGCTGTTTACTCCGGAGCGCTGCCGCTCGGAAGCGGTTTTGTCGAAACCGCCCATGGCCGGCTGCCTGTCCCTGCTCCGGCGACTGCCGAACTGTTGAAAGGATTTCCTGTGCATGGCGACTGTGGTCCAGGAGAGCGGGTGACGCCGACCGGCGCGGCCATCGTGGCGGCTCTGGCCAGTGGGTTCGGGAAACAGCCGGCCATGGTGTTGGAAAAAACCGGATGTGGGGCCGGAGGGAAGGATTTTGCGGATTGTCCCAACGTCTTGCGTTCCTTTCTGGGGAGAAGTGTTGAAAAAACAGACCATGATGACGTGGTCGTGGTTGAGGCAAATATTGACGACTCCACGCCGGAAGTTCTGGGCTACGCCATGGAACGGCTCTTTGAAGAGGGGGCGCTGGATGTGTTCTTTACGCCGATCCAGATGAAAAAGAACCGTCCCGGCGTGATGGTGTCGTTTCTCTGCCGCCCGGAGCAGCGTGATCGGTTGGCTCAAATTATTCTGTCTGAAACGTCAGCAATCGGCCTGCGCCATTATTCAGCAGAGAGAATTGTCTTGCCGCGAACAATTGTCGAACAGCAGACCGAATTTGGCACGGTGCGATTTAAAGAGGTTCTTGATTTAAGCGGAAAAGTGTTGCGCGTATCCCCCGAATATGAAGATTGCCGCCGGATTGCCCGCGAAACGGAAATACCCTGTCGTGAGGTAATGGAGCGACTGCTATGCAAAGGAGCGTCTGGAAAATGAGGATTTCGACGTTGAGCATCGGCGATGAACTGATCTGTGGCCAGTTGACCGATGCGAATGCCGGCACTATTGCATCAACGCTGCTTGCGGAAGGGTTGCGGATTCAACGGCACCTTGCTGTCGGTGACAATGAACCTGATATTATCGGGGCGTTGAACGATCTCGGGCGGGTCAGTGATGCGATCATCGTCACCGGAGGCCTCGGACCGACAGCGGATGATTTGACCTCTCGGGCTGCGGCGCGTGCCACCGGTCGGCGCCTGGTTATTCATGAAGAGGCGCGTGCCCACGTCCGCGAGATGTCCGGAAAACTGGAAAACCTGATCGTCTGTCCTTTGAGCGACAAACAGGCCATGATCCCGAGCAAATCGGCTCTGATCCCCAATCCGAACGGTACCGCCTGCGGGTTCCATTTGATGAACAACGGCTGTTTCATGTTTTTCATGCCAGGAGTTCCTTCGGAGATGATTGTCATGCTGCGAGACACCGTCATCCCTTTTCTTCTGGAGCGGATACCGCGCAAGAGGGTAATCCGCTCCGTCAGCCTTAACCTGTTCGGGCCGTGTGAAGCCGAGGTTGACGAATTGCTGCTGGATGTCGCCAAGCCGGAACAGGGGCTCACGCTTGGTATCTGCGTCACGTTTCCTTGGATGAAGGTGACGCTGCGGGGTGAAGGGGACAATGATGATGCGGCTACAGATCTTCTTCTCCCGGCGGTTCGTGCCGTTCGGGAACGGCTGAAGGAATACTGTTTTTCCTCGGGCGATACCAGTATGGACGATGCTGTTGCGGAGCTGTTTCGTGACCGCTGTCTGACGCTTTCCCTGGCTGAGTCGTGCAGTGGAGGTCTTATCGCGAAACGGATCACCGATATTTCCGGCAGTTCCCGCTATTTTTCCGAAGGGGTTGTGACCTATTCGAATGCCGCGAAAATGCGGCTGCTTGGGGTGCCGTCTGAAGTCTTGAACAGCTGCGGTGCCGTCAGTGCCGAGTGCGCTTCGGCGATGGCCAAGGGAGTCCGGCTTGCCTCCGGCAGCGATCTGGGGTTGGCGGTCACCGGGATTGCCGGGCCGGATGGCGGCAGCGAGGAAAAACCGGTCGGAACAGTCTTTATTTCGCTTGCTGCTGCTGATGGCTGCTGGACCAAACGGTTTCAATTCAACGGCAGCAGGGATGAGGTCCGTGTTCTGACGGCATGGACCGCATTGGACTGGTTGAGGCGGTATCTGCTGAAGAGGGAGTAGGCGCTTTTATGCCGTGCCCGATATGGCCGGATCGTCGGGAACAGTTTGCGTCGATTGGTCTGGGTTATTTCGTAAGATATTCCTGCTGTTGGAGGGTGATGTGCCTGAACTCCCGGAAGTGGAAGTAACCCGCCGACGGCTGGTGCGGGAACTGGTTGGGAAGAGCATCAAAGAGGTGGTGCTGCGCGTTACGAAGCTTCGCCTGCCTGTCCCGACAGAGCTCACGACAATCCTGCCGGGACGGATGCTGCATGGTATAGAGCGGCGGGGAAAGTACCTGCTGTTTGACTTCGGTACCGGCTGGCTGCTCGTTCATCTGGGGATGACCGGCTTTTTGAGGCTGCTGAGCGGTTCACCCCAGCCGGGGAAACACGATCATCTCGATATTGTTTTTGATGATGGCCATCTGCTCCGTTTCCATGATCCGCGCAAATTCGGCACTGTTGCCTGGCTTGACGGGGATCCCCTTCAACACCCTCTCCTGTCGGGAATCGGCCCGGAACCGCTTTCCGAAGAGTTCAATGGCAGCTATCTCTTTGAGATTACCAGAAACCGGACGGTTGCGGTCAAACAGTTGATTATGAATAGCGAGGTGGTGGCCGGAGTCGGTAACATCTATGCCAACGAGGCTCTGTTCCGCGCCCGCATCCGTCCTGATCGTGCCGCCGGAACCCTGACCCTGCAGGAGTGTATTGAACTGGTTGCGGTTATCCGTGAAGTTCTTGAAGGGTCTATAAAGGAGGGGGATGTCTGCCTGGTAGCGGATGAAACGGTGGCTTATTATCCGCAGATCTTCAACGTCTATGGCCGTGGAGGAAAACCGTGCCCCGGATGCGGAGAGCCGCTTGACGAGATCAGGCTCGGAAACCGAAGCACAGTGTTCTGCAGCAGTTGCCAGAAATAATTTTCAGAGTTTGAATTTCCCCACCAGACCTTGCAACTCTTCAGCCACTCTGGACAGGTCTGAAGATGCGGAGGCGGTTTCGGTCGCCCCGCTTGCGGTCTGTTGCACAACCTTGGTTATCCGCTGAATATTTGAGGTGATCTCCCCGGTAGTTGCGGTCTGCTCTTCGGCTGCGGTTGCAATCTGATTGACCTGCATGGTGACGTCGTTTATCTGGGAGAGGATCTGCTCAAGAGCCTTTCCCGAGCTGATGGAATATTCGGTCCCTTTTTCAACTTCCGCCACACCTTCTTCGATAGCGGTTACCGCACCCTTTGTCTCATTCTGGATAGCCTTGATCATCTCGCTGATCTCGCGGGTGGCGCGGGTCGTGCGTTCAGCAAGTGCTCGAACTTCATCGGCGACAACGGCA
>JBAYTT010000010.1:0-45071 GCA_041675485.1 Pelobacteraceae bacterium
AAGATGCTCTTCAGTATCAATTGTGCCATGTGCCATGGTCAGAACTCTGCCGAGCGTGGACCGGTCGGTAAAAAACTCAAACCTCCGCCACCCGGGCTCGATCATAATCTGCTGAAATCACGCAGCGATACCCATATTTTCAAGGCTGTTACGTTCGGCTTCGGACGCATGCCGCCTTTCAAGGATACACTTACTCAAGAGCAACGCTGGCACCTGGTCAACTTTTTGCGGACCAGAGAGTAAGGTGCGGCCGGCCGGAAATGTATCTGGAGGTGAATGAATATGTGGAAGAGCCCTAACACGCTGGATCAACTGAAGGAGATGTCTAAAGATACCATGATAGAGCATCTGGGTATCGAGTTTTTGGAAATCGGCAGCGTTTTCCTGAAGGCGAAAATGCCCGTGAATTCGAACACCCGGCAGCCCGCCGGAATTCTTCATGGGGGGGCTTCGGCAGCGTTGGCTGAAACCCTGGGAAGCGTTGCGGCCAGCATGTGCACGGCCAGCACCGGAAAACGGGTTGTCGGGCTTGAAATAAACGCGAATCATATCCGGCCGGTAGCCGGAGGCTGGGTCACCGGGATAACCGCGCCAATTCATGTGGGCAATACAACCCAGATCTGGGATATCAGGATTTACGATGAACAGGAAAAGCTGGTCTGCATCTCGCGGCTTACGGTGGCTGTCATCGATATATAGAAGAGCTCCATCCACGTGTTCGGAGAACCGCTCATCCTGCCCGGTGGGGATTTAGTTGGCCGTGCCGGCACCATTGATTTATGCTCGATTATGTCCTATAGAATCCAGTGCCATGTAACACTTGAACCAACCTATAACAATCCCCTCCCCCCTTGGGGGGAGGTTGCCATGGAAGCAGTACGTTGCAGCTTCCCCCACCCCCTAGCCCCCTCCCGCACGGGGAGGAGGACTTTCCGGAAAGGTGTTATATCTGTGACAACTGTCAGTCCCGGCCGCGGCCGCTATCGGCACTACAAGGGCAATTTCTACGAGGTGGTCGGCATCGCCCGCCACAGCGAGACCGAAGAGGAACTGGTGGTCTACCGCAAACTCTACGGCGACCATTCGCTCTGGGTCAGGCCGCTCGGCATGTTCATGGAAAATGTGCAGGTGGATGGCCGGTCGGTGCCCCGTTTTGAGCGGATTGGGGAAAATGAAGGTAAGGTGGGATTTCATACTCACATGGAAATATAGTCGAGAAGGTAATGGTTGCGGAATATCCAGAGGAAAGTGTTGACACCTTTAAGAGCGTGCCGGAATTGTTCATGTTCATTTTCGCTCATACTCCGCGGATCGACATAATTTGACGGAGTGCTGCCGTGCGACAGTTCCCGCAATTGCTGCTGCAAGCGAAGTTGAACCAGGAAGGTGAACCCCTGCGTGATGACTTCAAGGTCAACGCTGGAAATAAAGCCGAGTTTTCCGAGCAGTTCAAGTTTTTTCCAGGTGTCTCCTCCGATAAGGCCGGATTCAAGAGCCAGAAGGGTGGCACCGGTGGTGATGGCAAAGATTCCGGCTTTTTTGAGGTCGACCATTCCCTTGTGTTTTCCGCTCTGCTCGACCCTGATTTGTCCGAAGATGGTGAACGGAGCCGGAAAGCGGACAACATGGCATGCCATGTTGGGGAAGAAGCAGGCGTGGCAGTGGGCTTCCGCGCTGATATGTTCGCGCAGTTGCAGCACCGGGGTTTCGTCGCCGTGCAGTGCCCGCAGATCCTGAAACATGCCGAAGTTGAGGATATGCTCGGGGGTGGGGACGGTGATCCATTCAGTGAGCAGCATCTTCCATTCATTGCAGCTGCGGCACCACGAGGGATTGCTGGCCATAATGTTGCCGGGGCAGCGGGGGACGCCGACTTCCTCAAGGGCATCCACTATTCTGGCGGCGAACCGTTCGATATTGCGCAGTTGGCCGGGCGGGAGATCGTCGTTGTAGACGATGGCGTTGTCCTGGTCGGTGCGCAGGGTCTGTTCGCCCCGCCCTTCGCTGCCGAGGACGAGAAAGGTGGCGCCTTCGGGGAGGTGGATACCCTCCGTGCTCTCCAGCAGGGTGATAAGACGCAGGGTAATCGCGTCGTTGAAGCGGGAGATGAGTTGTACTATGTTTTTTGCGCCGACGTTTGAGCTGAGGGCATACCCTGCCGTATCAAGCATCCGAGCGCTGATTGATTTCAGAGCAGTGATGGAAGGTGCGGCAACGATCTCCCGGTAGAGATCGAAGGGATTGTCTCTGTTTATTTCCCTGTCCGGCATGATATATCCTGTTTACGTGGTTTGGACGCTGCCGCCGTTAGGCTCCTTGTAGAGCGGCACGGTGAAGAAGAACACGGCGCCCTCCCCCAACTCGCTTTCACCCCAGATCTTTCCTCCCATTTTATCGACGATCTCCCGCGAAATAGTCAGACCCAGGCCGGTGCCGAGCGGAGATGATTGCTGCGGATCCCGCACCTGGTGAAAGCGCTCGAAGATCCGTTCCAGCCTGTCGGGTGGTATGCCCGGGCCTTCGTCAGTCACACTGATCAGGGCAAAACCGTCTTTCATCTTCCCGCCGAGCCTGATTGTTCCCCCTTCCGGAGAAAATTTTACGGCGTTGGCAAGGAGGTTCGTCAGCACCTGATGGAGGCGATCGGCATCGGCGAAAACCTGGGGAAGCGATTCTTCAATCGTGCTGATAACATTGATCCCCTTTTCGGCGAAGAGCGGTTGAGAGGTGCCGATGGATCTGGCAAAGACCGGCTTCAGTTCAAGCGGTTCGGGAAAGAGCTCCAGACGGCCCGCCTCGATCTTTGAGAGATCGAGCAGGTCGTTGATCATGCGGGTAAGGCGCTCCGCTTCGTTATGGATAATATCGATGAATTTCCTGCGTTTTTCCGCATCGTTGACATCGTAGCGCAACAGGATTTCGGAGAAGGAGCGGATTGAAGTGAGTGGGGTGCGCAGCTCATGACTGACCGTGGAGAGGAAATCGCTTTTGAGACGGTCCAGTTCCAGCAGACGGGTGTTGGCCTTTTCCAGTTCGGCCGTGCGCCGTGCCACCTTTTCCTCCATGGCGTGGCTGTAAGCCTGAATCTCCCCGTAAAGCCGGGCGTTGGTTGTCGCCATGGCGAGCTGGTTGGCCAGGGCGGCAAACAGTTCGACAAACTCGTCGGTGAAGTGCATGGCGCCACGGGAGGTATAGGCGGTAAGCACCCCGATCACCCGTCCTTCGTAAATCATCGGCGCATGAATAAAAGCGCTGATCGGTACCGCCTTGACCAGCTTGGAGAAGAGCAGCGGCTTGCTGATTTCGCGGGTATCTCCCACCACGACCGGGCGGGCGTTCAGGAAACAGCTGCCGAAATAGGTGTCCCGTGTGGGGGGCATCGCTGATATCTTCACGTATTCATCGCTGAGTCCCACGTGGCTGCGGATCCGTAAGAGACCATCCTCATCCAGGAGCCTGACGCCCAGATGCTCGAAACCGAACTCCCGCTTGATCAGCTGAAGCACCTCCTGCAACAGGGTGTCGATATTGAGGCTCCTTGACAGGGCATGCGAGGCTTCATGGAGAACCATTAATTCACGCAGTCGCCGTTCCAGAGCATCCCGGCTTTCCACGAGCGTTTGGGATACGCCGCCGAAGACATCAAGGATCTCCACCGCATGTTCACGGGGCCATGCGAGGGTGCTGTTGATGATCATGTGTGCCGACGGCGTGCCAAGGGCACTGGCAAGACAGCGCTCGGTGGCTTCCAACAACAGCTGGGGTGACGAACGTTCGGGGAGCGCCCCCAGTACTTCCTGGGCCATCCGGGCGCCGACAAACTGCGTCAGAAGCCCTTCCAGCTCTGCTTTGGTAGCCCACGCCGCCGGCAGTTCGGTGCGCTGGCTTCCGTCCGCGGAGTGCGATGTCAGAAAGCTGAAGATGAAGTAGGTTCCCATGTTGAACAGCAGGCTCCAGATAATGGCATGCGTCCAGGTGTCGAACCCGTGCAGGCCGAAGAGCTCTCTCGGCCGGAGCATTTCTATTCCCCATGGCCCTTGTGTCAAAAACGTTTCATTCATCCACCCTGAATCGACAAAGCTGGGGAGAAGCAGGGTGTAAATCCAGACGCCGAACCCGGCGGCTAGCCCGGCAAGCGCTCCAGTCCTGGATCTCCCTTTCCAGCAGAGACCGAAAAGAACCGCGGGGACAAACTGGATCATGACGGAGAAAGAGAGCAGTCCTGTCGCCACCAGGGTGTGCGACTCGCCGATCGACCTTTTGAATGCGTATCCCAGGAGCACGACGCCCAATATGACGGCTCTCTTGGCGTAGAGCAGGTGTGCCGAGACGTCGCGGTTGGCCGGATTCCTGAAGCCGGGGAAAAGACCTCCCAGGACCGCTACCCCGGGGTGATGGAGAATCATCGTTGCCAGTGCGACCGCCTCGACGATGACCATGCTCGTTGCGGCGGAAAAACCGCCCAGAAATGCGAGAAACGCCAGGCCGGTATGTCCGCGAGTCAAGGGGAGCGAGATCATGTAGAAATCCGGGACAAGATCGCCCCCGTACAGTCTCCCGACCAGTGCTACGGGCAGTACAAGGACGTTGATCAGCAACAGGTAGGCAGGAAACGCCCAGGAAGCGGTGCGCAGATGACGCGGCTGTACATTCTCCACAACCAGCATGTGAAATTGGCGGGGGAGCAGGACAACCGCCGAAGCAGAGAGGATACTCAGGGAAACCCAGGTCGGCATCGAGACTCCCGAACCGTCCCCAAGGAGAAACAGGCGCGCCAGGTTCGGATCAGCAACGGCTTTTTCAAAAATATGCGACAGTCCGCCGCCGATCCCGTAGGTAATATACAGGCCGAGTACCAGAAAGACCCCCAGCTTGACAACGCTCTCGAAGACCACCGCCGCGACCATCCCTTCGTGCCGTTCGGAGGCGACCAGGCTTCGCGCTCCGAATAGTCCGGCGAAGATCGACAGTGCCAGGGCCGCCCAGAAAGAGGCGTCACCAAGTATCCCGGAGGCCGCGCTTCTTCCGGTAAGCAGGTCGAAGGTGTACCCCACCGCTTTGAGTTGAAGTCCGATATACGGGGTTATCCCGACCACCATTACCGTGGTCGCCAGCGCTCCGAGAGCCCACCCCTTGCCGTAGAGTACTTCAAGCAGGTCCGGCAGGCTTGTGACCCCTTCCGCCCGGCAGAAGGAAACCAGCCGCTTCAGCAGGGAGGGGCCGAGAAGGAATATGAGCGTGGGGCCCAGGTAGATCGGCAGAAAGCCGAGCCCGGTGGTCGCCGCCTGCCCCACGCTGCCGTAAAATGTCCAGGAAGTGCAGTAGACCGCCAGGGAAACACTGTACACCCACGG
This sequence comes from Pelobacteraceae bacterium, assembly GCA_041675485.1. Taxonomy (GTDB): domain Bacteria; phylum Desulfobacterota; class Desulfuromonadia; order Geobacterales; family Pseudopelobacteraceae; genus JACRCG01. The sequence continues at coordinate 5,355 of JBAYTT010000010.1, forward strand.
GTTGTCAACCAGGCTGTGGCCGCTCTCCCTCGCCTTGTCCGTCGCATAGGCGATCGCGAACAAAACCAGGAGATATCCGATGCCGAGGAGGGCAACCCAGAAGGTTTCGTTCATGGGGTGTCTCCCCTGCTCAGTATCCAGCTGACCAAAACCAGCGCTCCCCACGCCGAGAACAGATAGAGTGGCAAAATCGGAATGCCGAGGAAGCTGGCCGGACGGTTAAACGCCTCCAGAAGCGGGGGATACAGGGCCACTATTCCGATGACGAACAGCGCCGCAAGTCGTCGTGAGCTCTTAGTCATATCAAAACCTCGATGACTGCCAGCGCAGCAGCAGGTGGCGGTCGCAGAACGCTTTTGCCTCGGCGAGGGTTCGCACCCCCCGTCCCGGCAGCAGCGAGATGAGGCTCAGGAACACCTGGGCAGTTGCCCGGGCATCCCCCATGGAGGTGTGACGCCCCTCAATGGTGATCCCCAGCCGTTCGGCAATGGCGTCGAGGCCATGCCCCACGGCCCCTTCGTGTATGCCGTACGAAAGGAAAAGGGTGTCAAGGATCGGGTTGTCGATCATCGGTAACTCCGCCTCGGCAGCTGCCAGTTCCAGGCATTTTTTGTCGAAGGCCGCGTTATGGGCGACCAGAATCGAGTCGCCGACGAATTCTATGAATTGTGGATAGACGTGAATGATTGAAGGGGCATCGGCCACCATATGATCCTCGATATGGTGAAATTGTATCGATTCGTAAGGGATTGATCGGCCGGGATTGACCAGGGAGTGAAATGTTTCGGCATTCTGGATACGCCCCCGTCGAATGCGAATTCCACTGATGCTGATAATTTTGTCTCCCTGGGAGAGTCGCATCCCGGTGGTCTCGGTATCGAACACGACATAATCAAGATCGCCCAAATATGCCTGCAGCTGATCCGTCCGCTCGACAACCGGCCGTGGCAGGAACAGGTCGAAGTCGTAAAACTCCGGTTCACCCTCCCGCAGCCCGTCGGCACTATTCCTTTCAGACGTTGCGTCTGCCTGGAGCAGAGCCAGCCGGACATCCATGCCTTCATCCGAAGACCTGGTCCACAATTCTCCCCGGTTTCTTCGCACGGCCTCTCCCAAGGTGAGTGACGGTTCGCCGGCAGGGAAAATTTCCTGCGTGTCCAGTTCGGACGGATTGCCTTTGAAGGGACCGTTAATCCGAAAGGTCGTAACCACGGTGCCTTCCTCGACCCGCAGGTTTACGCTGATTGACGGTTGTGCCGGGCTCATCTGTCCGATCCAGTGAAGAACGGAGCATAAAGACGCCACCCATGAGAACGGCTCTACCAGCACTGGGGGAATCGGAGTGGTGTCGTCCTCGATCCGGGCCGGACTCTCCGGAACCAAAAGGAGCGCTTCGGTGATCAGGTCGCGGGGGTCCGAAGGGATAGCCGTCCAGCGTGAACCGCGGGAGGCGTTGGCAGCATCATCGATTGCCGTGACCCGCACGTTCAGGCGGTTCAACTCTTCTGCTACCGCTGCCAGAAACGCCAGCTGTTTTTCCTCCGGAATCTCCCTGTGTCGCTGAAGCGTTTCGACCAGAGAGCTGGAGGCGGCCAGGGAACCGCGCAGGAGCTCTGTCATCTCCCGCAGAGTATCCTCAAGCGTACTGCCGTCATCGCCGGAACTGTTAATGTCCCGGAACACCAGCAGAAATCCGCATCGTTCCCCTCCCGGCCCCGGTACAACCGAAAGCGAGCCCTTGAGGATCTTGCCGTCACGGAACGGAAAGAGCATCTCCTCCACGGTTTCCCGTCCCTGTTCCCATCTCCGGCGCACTCTGTTCAGATGAAAGCCGAGCCGGTCGCTGGGGAAAATGCGCTCCAGGGGGGTCCCGATGCCTGAGGTATAGCCCAGATTCAGAATGATCCGTGCCCGGGGATTCATCAGGATCGTTTCAGCAGCTTCATTGGCCACCACCACGCCGTCAACCATGGTGCGCAGGACCGTTGCCAGGCGATTGCGCTCTTCCTGCACCGTGCGGGTCGCTTCGCGTACACGCCCTTCAAGTTCGTCGTACGCTTTGCCCAGATTCTCGGCCATGTGGTTGAACTCCCTGGCCAGATCTTCAAGTTCGTCACCGGTATCGAGCTTGATCCGGTGGCCGAGATTGATCCGGGCGACGATCTCGGCGCCCTGCCGGATTTGGATGATCGGGCGGAGAAACTGGTCGGCCATGCGCCATGCCAGGGCCGTGATGATGACGCAGAACAGCGAAAGGAGGAATCCTGTCTGGATGCTTATCGAGATGAACTGGTCGTGCAGCTGGAATGCCGGCTGAAGCCGCTGGATTTCGGCAACATAGTCGTTGATCACAAAGAACAGGCCGCCGAGTGCGGCGATCAGCGGCAGCAGCGCCAGGCAGAGAAAAGTTACGACCATGCTGCGGCGCAGGCTCTTTTTTCCGCGGGTGCCTCTGTCTCCCTTGTCGGCGGTCATGGTTCGGTACAGGTTCGAATCGCAAGAAGCAGCTCATGGGCGCTGAACGGTTTGGTTACATAGTCGTCCGCCCCGACCTCCAGCCCTTTCTTTTTTTCGAGGGTTTGTCCCTTGGCTGTCAGCATGATGACTTTTGTCCCGGCCATGTCTGCCCTCCCGCGCAGAATCCGGCAGACTTCGTAGCCGTCTTTGCGCGGCATGTTGATGTCCAGCAGGATCAGATCCGGCCGTACACGTTCGGCCACCGCCAACGCCTCGTCGCCGTCACGCGCCGTATGGACCTCATACCCTTCCATATCAAGAATGAACTCGATGGACATCAAAATGTTCGGCTCGTCATCCACGGCAAGGATTTTGATCTTGCTCATGTGTGGGATCCCTCCTGTATACGCTGTTCGACTTTAGAATGAGATTATATCCCATATAACAAGCATGGGAACGCTTTTTTGATGACGAATCCAATAATCTTCCTGTTTACCGACGATATTGGTCGTGGTATTGAATACAGGTGCAAATTATTACGGAAGCGAGGTTTGGTTTTGGCGAACGAGCGAGAATGTACAAAATGATAGACTACGAGACGGACCCTGCCAAAATGCAAGCGATAATTTGCTCAATGATAAAAGCCAGTTCCGAGAAACAAAGTCCCTTTATTAGTTCTAATTGCCCCATATTTGATTGTTTTTGGTGCCTCCCAAATTATTTGTGGACAGGAAAAAAGTTTTGTGGTTGCTTACCTGTGCAAAATAGTGCTAAGTGATTATCATACAAACGTATTTTTGGGGCTATGAGCATGAGTGAAGAATTGAAAACTCCTGCCGCCAAAGAAGAGGTGAAGTCTGAACCTCTGAAGAAATTGCCTGATTTGAAAGCCCTCAGGGAATCCCGTGGGTTGACGATCATGGATATCTTCACCATGACCAGGATCAGCGTCGCCAACCTGGAAGCTATTGAGAACGGCGTGTTTAATCTCCTCCCTGCCCCTGTTTATACGAAAAAATTCATTGAGGGGTATGCAAAGGCGATCGGCATTGATGCGGGAATCATCCTTGCCCATTATCAACGCCATCTGGGCGAGACACAGGTCGTGCCGGAAGAGATCAAGGTTGTCGAAGTACCGTTCACTTTTGAAAGCAAGCCCTCTAAACGGTATCTCTTGTACGTCGCCGGCGTGGCGATTGTTGCCATCGCCTTTGCCATGTATTTCTTCTTTTCTGAGAAAGAGCCCCATGGGACCATTCAAAAAAATGTGACTGATGCCAAGCCGAAGGAAGCCGTTCCCAAATCACCCCCCGACGTGAACGAACATCCCCCGGAAGCTGCCCCCCTTGTTCCCCAGGCCCCGCCTCCTGCAACGGTAGTTCAGGAAAAGACAACGCTGACTCCGGGCAATGCCCAGCTTACTCTGCTTATCGTGGCAACGGAAGACACCTGGCTTAGTATCGCCGAGGACCGCAATCCTCCTTCCCAGGTCACTTTGAAGACAGGGGAAAAATTGAGTCGCAATGCCCAGGAGTTCTTTGTCGTCAATGTGGGGAATGCCGCCGGAGTCAACATCACCTTTAATGGCAAACCATTGGGGAGCCTGGGCCGGAAGGGACAGGTCGTGCACCTTCGCCTGCCGCAGCAGTAATCGGTAAAAAATGATCGCACCATGCCTGCCAACCAAGAATGAAAATGCGGAATCTGCAAAAAATCAACCCTACTGAAAGAAGAATTCATTGGCACTCATATCCCTTCGCGACATAACCCTGGCCTTTGGTGGGCCTCCTATATTCAACGGTATCAACCTGCAGATCGAACCGGGCGACCGGCTCTGTCTGATGGGGCGCAACGGCAGCGGCAAATCGACGCTGCTGAAGCTTATCGACGGCGAATTTCCACCGGAAAGCGGTGAAGTCCAACGGCAGCAGGGGCTCAAGGTGGCCGCGCTTACCCAGGATGTGCCGCAGGGGTTGACCGGCAACGTTTTTGACGTTGTTGCATCCGGTATGGGCAACGCCGCCGTCGTGCTGGCTGAATATCACCATGTCAGCCATCAAATGGCCCATGACCGGAGCGACAAATTGATGGCGCGGCTGGAAAAGCTGCAAAAAGAGCTGGAGGAGAATGATGGCTGGAGTCTGCATCAGGAGGTGGAGCGGGTATTGAACCGGCTCGATCTGGATGCCGAGGCCGAGTTTACGTCGCTCTCTGGCGGCACCAAGCGGCGTGCGCTGCTGGCCCGTGCCCTGGTATCGAACCCTGATATCCTGATTCTGGACGAGCCGACCAACCACCTGGACATCGATACGATCCTCTGGCTCGAAGAGTTTCTGGCCAGGAATGTCAAGACGGTGCTGTTTGTCACCCATGACCGCTCCTTTGCCCGGCGACTGGCCAACCGGGTTGCAGAACTGGATCGGGGGCGGATCTACGCATTTTCCTGCGGCTACGATGAATTCGTCGAGCGTCGCGAGGCGTTGCTGGAGGCCGAGATAAGCCGCCAGGCGCTGTTCGACAAGAAGCTGGCCCAGGAAGAGGTCTGGGTCCGGCAGGGGATCAAGGCCCGCCGTACCCGCAACGAGGGGCGCGTCCGGGCATTGAAGAAGCTGCGCGAAGAATCCCGTCAGCGCCGCGAACGGGTGGGAACAGCCAAGATCCAGCTGCAGGTGGCGGATCGTTCCGGTGCCTTGGTGGCCGAGGCGACCGGTGTGACCTTTGCCTATGACGGACGTCCGATTGTGAAGAACCTCTCCACCACGATCATGCGGGGCGACCGGATCGGCATCATCGGTCCGAACGGTTCCGGCAAGACGACGCTGCTCCGCCTGCTTTTGGGGGAACTGGAGCCGCAGCAGGGAGAAATCAAGCTGGGAACCCGCCGCGAGGTGATCTATTTCGACCAGCTGCGTGAGCAGCTTGATATGGACAAAAGCGTGCAGGAGAATGTGGGGGAGGGGAACGATACGCTGATCATCAACGGCCAGTCGCGCCATATCATCGGCTATCTGCAGGACTTCCTCTTTTCGCCGGAACGGGCCCGGTCGCCGGTCAGCATCCTCTCCGGCGGCGAGCGCAACCGGCTGCTGCTGGCCAAGCTGTTCACCAAACCGTCCAATATCCTGGTCATGGACGAACCGACCAACGATCTTGACGCCGAGACGCTCGACCTGCTGGAAGATCTGTTGATGGAATATCCCGGCACACTGCTGCTGGTCAGCCATGACCGTGAATTTCTCAACAACGTCGTGTCAAGCACGCTGGTGCTGACCGGTGACGGCACTGTGCGGGAGTTTGTCGGAGGCTATGACGACTGGCTGAGCCAGGCCGCGCTTGAGGCGGCAGCCGAGATCCAGGCGGCACAGAAAGCGGTCCCGGAAAAAGGAAAGCCGCAGAAGGAAAAGGTAAAAAAGCTTTCGTTCAACGACCAGCGCGAGCTGGATGCGCTGCCGGAGCGGATTGCCGCAATCGAGAAGGAACAGGAAGAGCTGCATGCCCGTCTGGCCGATCCTGAATTCTACAAGAGTGCCGGGGCTGAAGTGGCGGTTGTCAACGCCCGTCTGGCGGAACTGGAACTGGAGCTGGAAACGGCTTTCCTGCGCTGGGATGAACTGGAAAGTTTGAAGGTTTGAAAAGCTTTTGAAACACGGATGAACCATAAACGGCAATTCACTCGCGCAAAGGCGCAAAGAAAGTCAAATACTTACAATTAATGTCGGCCTCCCCTAAATGATGGTACGCAGTTTGGTCTTAACGATTTGTTTTTCTTGGCGAACTTTGCGCCTTTGCGCGATAAACTGCTTTTTTTAGATTTATTCCACCACCGGCAGGCGCAGCAGCAGCGCCGCTACCCCCAGGGCCGCTATTGTCAGTAGCGCAATCATCGCTGCCACGCCGGTCCAGCCGAAGTGCTGCCAGAACATCCCCCCCACCGTACCGGAAATGCTTGAGCCGAGGTAATACGAGAAGAGATAGAGCGACGATGCCTGGGCCTTGGCGGTCTTTGCGCGTCGTCCGACCCAGCTGGATGCGATGGCGTGGGCGCAGAAGAAGCCGCAGGTAAAAATCCCTACTCCCACAACAATTAACGGCAGTGAACCGGACAGAGTAACCAGTGTTCCTGCCAGCATGACCGAAAGGGTCAGCCGGATCATGAAGGGGCGGCCAAAGCGGTGAATGAGGCTGCCGACGACTCCCGAACTGAACGAGCCGAGCAGGTAGACGAGAAAAATCAGGCTGACCTGAAACTGGCTGAGATGATAGGGGGCCGCCAGCAGCCGGAAACCGATGTAGTTGTACAGCGAGACAAAGCCACCCATGGAGAGGAAGGCGAGCGCGTACAGGCAGTGCAGCCCCGGATCGTGCAGGTGCTGGTACAGTGAGGTGAACAGGTAACGGAACCGGAACCGGCGCTGCCGGAAGTTGGTGGAACGGGGGAGCATCTTGAGAAACAGCAGGCTGAGCAGCAGGCTGATGATGCCGATCATGGCGATTGCCGTGTGCCACGGCATGTACGAGCAGAGCAGCGCCGATCCGATTCGTCCGCTCATCCCTCCCATCGCGTTGCCGCTGATGTAGAGTCCCATGGCGTGGCCGATGGCCTGGGCATCCATCTCCTCGCCAAGATAGGCCATTGCCACCGAGGGAACCCCCGCCAGCACAAGACCCTGCAGGAGGCGCACGATCAGCAGGGACTCGAACGAGTGGCTGAAGATCGTTGCCACTGCCAACAGCGAGGTCAGGAAGAGCGCTACCGCCATGACCCGGCGCCGTCCCAGCGTTTCGGAAACGGTACCGGCAAGCAGCATGCCGAGTGCCAGCGCGACCGTTGAAAACGAAAGCGGCAGACTTGCCACTGCCGGCGATACGCCAAACTCCTGGGCAAAAAGCGGGAGAAGCGGCTGGACATCGTACAGCGTGACGAAGGTAACGAAGCCGGCACAGAAGAGCGCCACGTTGATGCGCCTGAAGGCAGGCGTGCCGACCCGGACGGCGCCGCCTGTTACGGCGTCGTTTTCCGTTGCCCTGCTCACCCGTTCATTCCCGAACCCGTCCGACCAGCAGGGTCAGCGGCCAGCTGATCCGCCTGGTCTGCTCCGCATCACCCCAGGCAGCCCGCAACTCTTCCATGAGCAGTTCGCGGGGATCGCTTCCCTGCTGAAGTTTGTACTCCTTCACCGCTGACCACGTCCCCAGGTAGCCGAGCAGCTGCTCAAGATTCCAGTCGGCCTGCATGGCAAACGGAGGGGCGTCAAGCCGGGGGAACGGGAAGGGAATGCCGGCATATCCTTCATCCACGTATTTTCGTTCCGGCGGCCAGTAGGGGCCGACTATACGGTGGTAGAAATGAGATACGACCGGGTCAGGAGCACCTTCAACCCGTAACTCGCCGTATGAAACCGCTGCCAGCACCCCGCCGGGGCGTATTACCCGGCGCACCTCAGCGTAGAAGCGGTCAAAATCAAACCAGTGCAGCGCCTGGGCAACCAGAACCAGATCGATGCAGCCATCCTCCAGGCCGGATTGCTCCGCTGGTGCGACGCGGTATGATATCTGCTCATGGGGGCGGGCATTGTCAATCTGCTGCCGGCTCGGGTCGGTGGCCAGCACCCGCCGGTAGAACGGCGTCAGACCGACTGATGCCTGCCCGTTGCCGCAGCCGCAATCCCACGCGCTATCATGTCCGGCTGTCTGTGCGGCGAGCCAGGCAAACAGTTCGGCCGGGTAGCCGGGGCGATAGCGGGTATAGTCGCCGGCCAGCGTGGAAAAATGGTCTTTAAATCCTGTCGTATCAGACATTAATTCCCCCTTTTGAACGGGTTTGGCGGATCTGCAACTCCGTCAGTCAATAACAAATACCGGGCTAAAATACCACTTGAAGTTGAGGCCCGTGCTTGCCGAATGCAAGAATGAGGGTACTCTATTGACAACAGGCACTATTTGCGCGATTGTTTTCCCTGAGTCGGGGCACCAGGGTATGAACTTCCGGATTATTCTCAGGGGGCGGATGTGAGTGTGATAGTGAAAACCTTCAGGCGTGCTGCCGTTCTGGCCGCGTTTCTGATCATGACCGGCTGCGCCGCTACGTCCACATTTACCGCGTACCCTCACAAGATCCAGCCTCTCATTACCTCCCTGACAAACCGCACCCCGATCGATTTGTCTCAATGCCTATCAGCTGAGTGTAAAAGCAAAGACCTGATACTCTACAATATGGAGCGGGGGCGATATGCCCAGATAATCGGCTACAGTGACGTCAGCATGGCCGACTTCAAGGCGTCGATGGAAAAAATCAGGGAGAACGATGAAAAAGCGCTGATCAGTGCATCTGATGTCGGAGCTAATGTCGCGGCAACGCTGGTCAATGACAACGCGATTCCGTACGAAGGCGAGGGGTATGAACGGGTGCTGCTGCACCACTACCAGGCGCTCAATTATCTGAAAAAGAAGGATATTGAAGGAGCCGGGGTTGAGGTCCGCCGTGCCAATGCGGAGCAGAACGAGTCCCTGAAACGCTATGAAAAGGAGTTGGAGAAGAGTCGGGAAGAGGCGTCCGAAAAAAGGATCAATGCCAATAGCGTCTCCAGCATTGACCGCCGGTACGCCCAGATGGATGAGGTTGCCGGCAGGGTAAAAAACTCGTTCCAGAATGCCTATACCTTCTACCTCTCCGGGTATATCTACGAATTGCTCGAACAGCCCAATGATGCCTATATCGATTATAAAAAAGCGCTGGAAATCTATCCCGAAAACCGGTACCTGCAGAAAGACGTGCTGCGCCTTGCGGCAAAACTTGACATGCGCGAAGACCTTGATGAGCTGAAACAGCGATTTCCGGTCGGCAGGAAACGGTTTATCGATGAGAGTAGTACTGATTCCGGCGAACTCCTGGTCCTGTTTGAGGATGGCTTCGTCCCCCAGAAACATGAAATAAAAATCCCCATCCCCATCAATAGAAGCGGGCTTGTTACCATAGCGTTCCCGATTTATCAGGAAAAATGGTCAGACCAGGTTCCGCTGCAGATCCTGAACAATAATGAACTGCTCGGCAGCACTGAGCCGATCTGCGATATTCGTGCGCTGGCGGTCAAGGCCCTTACGGAAAAAGTGCCGGTGATTGCCACCCGCCAGATTATCCGGGCCGTGGCCAAAGGGGTGACTTCGGCGGAGGCAAAAAAGAAAATGGGTGATCTCGGCCAGTTTGCCGCCAATATCTGGAATCTGGTCAGCGAGAACGCCGATTTGCGCAGCTGGCTGACGCTTCCTGCCAACGCACAGATTTTGCGGACGAAGCTGCCGGCCGGCAGGTACCTTCTGGCACTGCAACATCCGATGGCAGGCGGCCCGGCGTACGCGGATATCGAAATAGCCGCCTATGGCAAGACCGTTTTGCAGGTCATTCGCACCGGCGGGCAGATATACAGTTCAGCCACTCAGTTTTAGAAGGGAGCGCGTATGAAAAAAATCTTGATGGGTGTGTGTATGGCCGTTGTTGCGATTATTTCTCCGCTGACGGTCCTGGCGGCGGAAAAAGCGGCGGATGTTCCGCTCAAGGCCGCAATCTTCATCCAGAACAGGGCAGGGGCTGAATTTACCGACAAGCTGGATGTCCTGAATGATCTCCTGACGGCCCGCCTGACCGAAAAGGGCTTTTCGGTGCTTGACCGCAGCGTGGTGCTTGCCAAGTTTCAGGAAGCGCGTAATCTTGAACCGTCATTACAGAGTGATATCAGCATGCTTGAAAAAATGTCAGAGGGATCGAACATGGCGGGCGGTTTCGAGAGCTCGTTTTCCGGCGCTTCGGCACTGCGGATCGCCCAGATGATCGGGGCCGATTATCTGGTGATGGCTTCGCTGACCTCCTTTGGCCAGGAAAACCGTACCTTTAAAGGTGAAGGTACCCACTACGGCAGCAACAACAGAAGCTCTCTCTACACCCTTCGGCTTTCCGCCAAGGTTTTGGAAGGCAACCAGGGGGGGACCGTCTATGGTGATACCGTTGCCGTTTTCGAGCGGGTGGCTGTGGTAGAGAACCTGAGAATAGAATCGACCGAAGTCGTCAATAAATTGCTCGATGCGGGGGCACTCAAGGTCGCCGAGAATATGACCGACAAAATCCGGAAAATTCGCGATGTAAAGGTCACGGTTGCAGCGGGAGTGGAATTTACGGTGAAGAGTAACGTTGAAGGCGTTACCGTTGAACTGGATGGTGCTGCCATCGGTTCAACCCCCGGCACATTCGTTGCTACGCCCGGCCTGCACCAGTTGCGGCTTTCCAAGCAGTGGCTCACGGCATGGGAGAGGACCGTCAACATCCATGCCGGCCAGATGCTGAACGTGCCGCTGGAACTTTCGGCAGAGGGGCTGAAACGGTACTCGACGCTTGAACAATTGAAGCTTGACCTCGAAAAAACGAAGATGCAGACTATTGCCGAAGGTAATGAGCGGGAAGCGAATATTGAAATTAACAAGCAGCAGAGCGATGCCGATGCCTATTCAAAAAAAGCGATTGCCGACGGCGAGAAAACGAAGCGCGAAGATAGCTATGACCGGATCGAGGGAGCACCGGGAACCGTAATCTACAAATAGAAGGGAGTGCGTATGGGCATATTTCTGCGAACAGTTATGGCGGTACTCATCTCGATTACGATGGTGCCGCTGCATGTCTCAGCCGCGGAGCTGAGCAGGGGGGAGAAGGACACCATCTTTATCGGTGCTCTCAAAGTTCAGCCGTCTGTGATTGAAATGGCGCAAAAAAGGAAGCGCTACTCCGAGTTGAAGCGGGCAATCAACTCCCTGGAGACGCAGTTTATTTCAGCGCTTAATGCGACCCGCGTGTTTCAGTTGGTCGAGCGGAGCCGTAAAGGCGATATCGAACTGGAGCAGGGCTTTGCAGCGGTTGCGGTTGATCCCAATGATAAAAATGCCGCGCAGACCGGCAAGATGGCCGGTGCCAAATTTGCCTTCCTCCCCCAGATTGACGGGTTTGAGGATAAGTCGGACATTATCGAACATCAGGCTATTGGCCGGGGATCGCTCAGTCGCACGCTGTTCCTGTCCGCGACCGTGCAGATCGTCGATACGACCACCGGCAAGCTGCTCCCCGATTCCCCCAGTGTCCAGCTCACCAAAACCGAAGAGATTGAAAATGCCAGAATGGGACAGCTTTCGGGAAGTGATGAAGTCATCGTAGCCCTGGCCAGGGAGATGGCACGGAAACTTTCGCAAGAGGTGGTAGCCCTTCTGCGGCCGGCGAAGGTTTTGACGGTGACCGGCAAACAGATCATGTTCAACCGTGGCAGCGAAGCGGGGTTTGCAAAGGGTGATCTTGTGGAAATATATGCCGTCCAGAACGTCAAGGACGACGACACCGGTGAGATGTTCCGCAACGAGGTGCCGGTGGGACAGGCGGTGATCAGCCGCATTGATAAAAACCAGAGTTATGCAACGATAAGCGGAGAAGACATGGGCATCACCAAAGGGTGCGTGGTTCGTTTTGTGAAAACGGCTGCCAGTCGTGCTGCCGAAGGGGAGCCACCCCCTGATGCAACCCAGCCGGATTTCGGGACAAAAGGCGATGCGGGGAGTACGCCGGGATCAAGTGAAAAACCACTCAAATGGAAATAGGAGGGGACATGATGAAACGGAAGAAAAACTTTGCTGTCAACGGGTTAACCGCGGTCGCTCTGATTTTGTCGTTGGGCCTGGCCGGTTGCAGTACGACTGCCGGTGTGGAAACCACCGGCAAGATGACATGGGATGAACAGGGCGCCCGGACCCTGGAAAAGAATGTGGTGTTTAACAACAGCGGACTTAAGGGAGATATTCAGATTGTCGAGGTAAAAAGCGCCATGGCGGGCGATATTATGAGGGCCCAGGCCACGCTGCGCTCCAAGGACCGGGATACGCTGCCGTTTCAGTACCGGTTCGACTGGTATGATGCCGGCGGTTTTGAAATCAATTCCGGGGCAGGTTCCTGGAAACCGCTGATTCTGTATGGACGCGAAACCAAAACCATCCAGGCTGTTGCGCCGGACCCTCGCGCTAAAGAGTTCAAGCTTAAGATTCGAGAACCGGATTAATGCGCCGAACTACTCTGATATTCTGTGAATCCTGATAATGAACAGCAGAAAATACTCCATGAAAGAAATGAGGAAGCAGCGTATGAAAAACGGCATGAAAGTACTTTTGGCTGTGGTGTCTGTTGGCGTGTTGTCTCTGTCCGGTTGTGCATCAACCATTCAATACGGAGATGCAGGATCGGCCAAGCCTGTGGCAAAGGAATTCGGTTCTTCCGATCTGCAGCAGATCGCCGAATCGATGGTCGATTCGATGATTACCTTTCCGCCGTTGGTGGAACTGACTTCATCGCGGCGACCGGTGGTGAGTGTTGACAAGGTCAAGAACAAAACAATGCAGCATATCGACACGGAATCGATTACCGACTCGATCCGGGCAAAGCTGATCCGTTCCGGTAAATTCCGTTTCATTGACCGCACAACGGATGCACAGACGATTGAAGAGTTGAAAACACAGCAGGATAGCGGTCTGGTTGATAAAAAGACAGCGGTCAAATTCGGCCAGCAGATCGGTGCCGAATTCCTGCTCACCGCCAACTTCTCCGAGATCAGGCAAAAAGCCGGCAGTACGACCGATGTGTACTACAAATTTTCGATGTCGCTCAAAAACCTGAAAACCGGCATTCTGGAGTGGTCGGATGAAAAGGAAATTCGCAAGGTGTTCGTACGCGGAACTTTTGGAGGGTAACGTCATGAAAAAACTGCTTTTGTTGCTTCCTGTCGCGTTGCTGCTGGTGGCCTGCTCGGCAGCCAAACCGAATTTCGTCTTTCTGGAAAAAACTGCGGTTGACCAGAATACCGGGCTGACCTGGGCGCGCAATGCCAATATGCCCGGCCGCCAGCTTATCTGGCGCGGTGACGACAACGTCTATGAGTACATGAAGCGTCTGAATGAAACCAATTATGCCGGATATGCCGATTGGCGGGTTCCCACCAAAGAGGAAATGGCCAAGCTGATCGAGTATGCCAAGGCCATGGGGTATGATCAGGCCAGGATGGATACCTGGCCCTACCAGAAACTGCGCCAGCTCGGTTTTATCGATGTGCGGGACTATGAATACTGGACATCCACCCGGCAATCGCCGATCGAAATGTGGACTGCTGATATGACCAACGGCGCTGTCGCTCCGAAGCAGGAAAGCAGGCCGTACTATCTCTGGCCGGTTCGGGGCAGCGGTACGCGCTGAAATAGCCCGGAAACGTAATCGCGTAAAATACACCGCCTCTGCTGGAGAACCAGTAGAGGCGGTGTTTGTTTATTCGGAATCTATGCTACAGCGTCTCAGCGATTACAATCCTGAATAAATTCCATCAGCAGATTGTTCCGTCAACTTCATACTTGCTATGCTTGCGTTGTATTAGTCTGCAAGCAAGGCTCCACCGTCAGACGGAGGCCCATGCCGTGCAATAGTTTTGAAATGCTGTTGAACTCCGGATTGCCGCGCTTTGACAATGTTTTGTAGAGGCTCGAGCGGCTGACATGCGTCTTTTCCGCAATAGTCGTCATGCCTCCCTGAGCCTGCGCCACCTCTCGCAATGCCAGAAGGAAAGCCTCTTTGTCATTGTCCTCTATCACGGCATTGATAAACGCCGCAGCGTTCTCGGGGTCTCTCAGCCATTCAATATGATACTCGTCATAGCTTCCGGTTTTTCTTGTCATGTCAATCACCCTCTCTGTTGTTGTTTCCAATACGCCTTTGCTTTCTTTATATCCTGTGTCTGTGTGGTTTTGTCACCGCCGATCAAGAGCAGCACAATCGTCTTTCCGCTCATTGCATAGTAGACACGATAGCCGGGGCCATAATCGATTTTTAACTCGATAACTCCATCCCCCAAGGGTTTGATGATTCCGAAATTTCCCAGCTTCACACGGACAAGCCTTGCGCTGATTCTGGCATGAGCATTACGATCCCGGAGTTTTGACAACCACTCAGTGAATGGCGCTCGGCCATCATCTTCAAGGTAATATTCCAACCGGTAATGCGTATCAGTCATATCCAAGTGTATCCTTTGGGCGACGGTATATCAAGGATTAAATTCAGGAAAAGGGCACTTTGTCTCAGGCGAAACGTTTTAGCCTCAAGATGTATTCGGTGTTTTATGACAAAAACTCCATCAGCAGATTGTTGAATACCTCCGGTTGCTCCCACTGCGGCGTGTGGCCTGCGTCCGGTATTATTTGTATTTTATTCCGCCACCTGGTGGGAATCGTGAGGTTTTTGAGGTATGAAAGGTTTGCCACCGACTCATGTTCGCCATGCACGATTGCCAATGGTTTGTCGAGATTGGCGACGACCGCAACCTCGTCCGAATAGTTTCCTTCCCCTATGCTTACTCCCAGTGCTTCTCGTGCCCTTCCGTCCGTCCGTCTCATGTTGTCAAAAAAGAACCGGGGTATCTGGCCGCCCGGCTTGAAAAACCCGGTGGTCACAATTGAATAAAACGACTCCAGGTCGCGGACGCTGTGAATTTAGGTCATTATTATGGTCGTTGCAACCCCAATAAAGAAACAGCTATATGGCATGTTTATCTATATACACGGGAATCAAAATTTGATAGTTTGGGTGCAATACTAACAATGTTTTGTTAAGTTTTCTACACTTCAAGGTTTGGTGGAGCACAATCCAAGACCTGGACCTGGAATGGCTCAGACACGATTACAGGGTCTGAGAATTGGGTCTGCGTTTCCGGGTCAACCGTTACTGCCACTGCAGTAGCAACATTCACTGCTACCAGACGCTAGAGATTGAGCTCCTGTAGCTGGATGGTACCGTGCAACAGTAGACTAAGTAATGCCAGTCAATGAAATAGAAAGCGGGCATAGCGGCAATAGCTGCCATGCCCGCTTTTAATTCATTCAATAATCACACCGTATCGATAAATGCCGCTATGGCTGCATGAACGTCTTCAGAACCTTCTCCGGCAAGAATCCCGTGGCGGCTGAAATCGAAGGGACGGTATTCCTTCTGTTTTGCTCCGATGCGGTTGAACATGAGCGCCGTTTCTTCCGAATTAACCACCGGATCTCCGTGCGCCTGCACGACCAGAGTCGGCACCTTCACGTCGGCAAGACGAGGCTCAAGATCCTTCATGAAGTGCTCCAGCTCCGCCAGCGCCGCTACCGGTACCCGGGCATAGTTGATCAATGGCCGTTCCGAGCTGTTGTCAACATATTCTTTTGCTGCTCCATGGAGCTGCATCGTATCCACGAGCCTGTTCCAGGTGGTAACCGCAGATGCGAAGCGGGTGGATAATTTCTGCAGCCGAAAGGGGGGCGAAACGGCAAAAGTACCAGCCAGCCCGCTGATTCGAGCGGCACTGTCCAGCGCCAGGCCGCCTCCCAAAGAAAAACCGCCAATTACTACCCGCGAGCAGATCGCATTCATCATGGCATAACCAATGTCCACCGATTCAACCCAGTCACCCCGGTTGCGTATGGCAAGGTCTTCAGGTGAGGTGCCGTGTCCGCGGAGGCGGACGCAATACACCCAGAAACCTTTGTGGTGCAGATAGGTTGCAAGTTCAAGCATCTCCCGGGGTGACGCCAGGAAGCCGTGCACCAGTACGATCCCCAGTTTCCGTGACGATCCCTTCAGCAGGAGCGGCGCACCGACGCTGCGTTCTTTCGACTCGTCGGGGAGATAGAAACGGGAATAGTCGGATTCAAACTGGTCGGCGGCCTGGCGTTGCAGGACCTCGACAACCCGATGCCGGACCAGTATTTCGGGCAGCCACGCCAGCAAGCGCACGTGGCGTTTGAGAGCCGACAACGGCCGTACTTCATTTGCCGCTACTCCGAGCGGATTGTCGATTCGAATCCGGTGAAATTCACTGCCGGCAGAAAAGTTGGCGGTATTTCTAATCAGGAATCCCTTTTCATGCCGGACCACGCCCGTTTCCCGGGCCAGCTCCAGGAAGTCGCTGTATTTGTGGTACCGGTCGTCAGTCAACAGGGCAACCTGGCCAATTTCAAGGCTCTGATGGCAAAAGACCAGGATTTTGTCCGGCACCAGATCGGTCAGTAGAAAGACGCGCCGCCGGAAGTCATCCTCGGAGATTTTGCTGAAGGGGAGCGCTTTGAGCAGCGATGCGAAAAGATGGTCGTGGTTGACCGTGGTCATGCTGTAAATGTCGGACATGAAACGATACATCAAGGCCCGTGCTTCCTGCCGCATCGCATCCAGCGAGGGAAGCTGGTCGTCAAAATCGATCTGCCGCAGGGAGAACATGTCCTTCCTGATCCGGGTGGAGGCGAGCGATGCCGAAACCGGGATTGCCTTGCCAAAGCGGATGTCGATATCAACCCCTTCGAAAAACATGGTCCCTTCGGTCAGCAGCTCTTCACGAAAGCGGACAGAGATGTTGCGGGCAAAATGGCTGGCCAGGGTACTAAGCACGTTTTCGCGCGCCCGGAGCGGATAATAGGTGAGGTTGATCGGCACGATCCAGGTTGTTTCGGACAGAACCGGTACCATGTTTTCGATCTGGAACATGTTCATCAGCCGCTCTGCTTCCGCCGGGTTTTCGGTAAGCAGAAAATTGATGCGTTTGCGATAAAATTCGGTGCGCAGCGCCAGAGTTGCCGCCCCGGTATGGGCAGGGCGGTGTCCGCCACGGTGAAGGCCGAAGAAGGATGGCCCGCTTGCCGCTTCCTTGTCCTTGACCATCTGCCCTTCGGGGAAAATGATCCAGTTGGCTTCTCCGGTCAGAAGACTTTTTACGATCAGGCGGTCGCGATCCGGATTTTTGGTTGATACCGCCCCAATCTTTGCCAGAAGGCCGCTCAGGGCTCCTTCAAAAAATGTGTGATCAGCCAGCGACCAGACCGGCACATGGGTATGCTCATAGATGTGATACGGAAGCAGGAGGGTTTCGATCCGGGTGAAATGATTGACGACAAAGATTATGGATCCGTCAGGGATAGTCTCCTTGCCATGGATCCTGACCTTGATCCGTGAAAAACTCTGCATGAGTGCAATCATTTGTCCTGTAGCAAGGTATGCGGAATACATCATGACTGTTCCTCGCTTCGTGCCCTTTCAGGCCGGAAGGTGCTTCGTTGCGGCAGCATCCAAACTTTCTATCTGCCGGGCTTCCCAGGCCGGGTCGCGTCCGAGCTCGGCAGCCATCAACCGGGCAACTCGGGGGGCAATTTCACGGCAGGCGTTGGCATCCAGAAAAAGCGCCCTGGTGCGCCGGGCAAGGACGTCTTCCACGGACCTCGCCCATTCGAAACGGACAGCCCACACTATCTCTCCGGCGTTATAGGGGAGACGGGGGTGCAGACGCTCCTGCCAGGATGGCTGCTCGCATATGAGTTGATCAAGCAGTTCACGGTCGGAGCCATACCCGTCCCATGGACCAGTTGGCGATGAAG
The DNA here is from genome assembly GCA_041675485.1 of Pelobacteraceae bacterium. Classification (GTDB taxonomy): domain Bacteria; phylum Desulfobacterota; class Desulfuromonadia; order Geobacterales; family Pseudopelobacteraceae; genus JACRCG01. Next base: position 23,268 of record JBAYTT010000010.1, read on the forward strand.
GCTGTTTCCAGCCGTGCAGATGCAACGAGCGGGTGTTTGACGGGCACAGGTCAAGTCCTCCCCGTGAAGCGGCTGCATCAACCGCGGCAACAGCCATACTGCGATAGGTGGTCCATTTGCCGCCGGTAATGGTTACCAGCCCTGAAGCGGAAACGGACAGCAGGTATTCACGGCTCAGTTTTGCCGTGTGCAGCCCGCTTTTTCCTCCGATCAACGGCCTGATCCCCGCAAAACAGCTGAGAATATCGGAGCGGGCCGGTTGACGTTCAAGGCAGCGTCCTGCATGGGCCAGCAGGAAATCTATTTCATCCGGCAACGGCACCGGTTCTGACGAGACCGTACCAACAGGGGTGTCTGTTGTCCCAACTATGACGTGATCGTACCATGGAATCGCGAAAAATACCCGTCCGTCATCAGTGCGGGGAATCATGACGGCGCAGTCGCCGGGCAGAAACGAACGATCGAGAACCAGATGCGATCCCTGGCTTGGAATGACCAGGGGAGCGCACGCCGGTTCGTCCATACGCCGCACCTGATCGCACAGTACACCGGTGGCGTTGATCACCGCCTTGCCGGACAGCACATATTCCCTGCCGCTTTCCTGATCCATGGCGGTAACGGTGGCTATTCGTCCTGACGTGGTGGCAAGAGCGCTTACCTTCATGTAATTGAGCGGGGTTCCGCCCAGGTCGGATACGGTTCGCGCCAGGGAGATCGCCAGGCGGGCATCGTCAAACCGGCCATCATGATAGACAATACCCCCGCAGAGGTTCTGCTTTTTTGCGGTTGGTATCAGATCGACAGTTTCTTCCCTGCTGAGAAGCCGTGACCGTTTCAGTCCGTGTCCCCATGACAGCAGATCGTATAATGCCAGGCCGATGCCGTAGAAGGGGCGTTCCCACCATTTGTAAAGAGGGATTGCAAACGGGGAGTCATGTACCAGGTGAGGTGCATTATTCAGCAGGATGTGCCGTTCTCGCAGCGCTTCGCGAACGAGCGCCAGATTGCCTTGTTGCAGGTAGCGTACGCCGCCATGGATCAGTTTGGTGCTGCGGCTCGAAGTCCCGCTGGCAAAGTCCCCCTGTTCCAGGAGCAGGGTGCGGTAGCCGCGGGAAACTGCATCGACGGCTGCCCCGAGCCCGGTAGCGCCGCCGCCAATCACGATGATGTCCCATGGCACCGAGCCATCAGCCAGCCTTTGCAGAAGCTCTGATCTGGTCGGCGGATTCATGGCGTTCGAGAGTTCGCCAGCTGCTGACGCAGCCAGCCGGGACGGTTGGTCATGATCGAATCGACACCCAGTTCGCACAAAAGCTTCGCGGCGGGCAACCGGTCAACCGTCCAGACATGGAGCTCTTTGCCGAGTTCCCGCAGCGTTTCGACCAGCCACCTGTCCAGAAATTCCCGATAGGCGCTGGCCAGGCCGTCGGCACCAGTGCGGCGGAGTGTGTCGAGCATCTTGTCACGGGAGGGGTGCCAGACGTTTTTCAAAAGGGATTGGCGGTAATCGAAGAGCCAGCAGGCGTACCAGTCGGGGAGTTGTTGCTTGAGCTCCCCGATCAGTGTGGCACTGAACGACAGTAGCCTGATCCGCTCCGGAGAGTGTCCCGATGCCTGCAGCACCCTTTTCAGGTGAGGGATGATTTCCGAGCCGCTCTTGATCTCGATAAAAAACCAGGTCCCGTGCGGAATCGCAGCCAGTACTTCATCAAGAGTCGGAATTACGGCCCCGGACCAGTCCGCCCCCTTCCATTGTCCCGCGTCAAGGCGTCGCAGTTCCGCCAGGGTGGAATCGGCAATACGATGATTGAAGCCGGTTGTGCGAGAGGCCGTTTCGTCATGCATGCAGACTACCTGGCCGTCGGCGGTGAGGCGGAAATCGGCCTCGATGCCACTTGCCCCTTGTTTCCAGGCAAGGCGGAATGATTCAAGCGTGTTTTCGGGCGCGTCCCGCGATGCGCCGCGATGGCCGATTATGAGAGGGAGATTGTGCGTCGTTCCGGTAAACATGGTCTCAGGCTCCGCTCGATATTCATTGTGGCAGGTCGTACGATTGTCGTGTCGTGCATGCCGAGTTTAGCCGATGTTGCCGGCGAGTGCAAATTGCTTGTTACGTTTTGTCATTACAGGAAAAATCTTGACAAAAAAACGAACCTGGTCCTATATATTGTCATTGACGCTGAGGTGAAGTATGAGGCTTAGTAACGAAGAACATATGCAGATCAGCGACCTGGCAGAAATGCTGGGCATTACGACGAGAACAATCCGGCTGTATGAAAAACTGGGGCTGGTTGAACCCCCCAAACGAACTGACGGACGAGTCAGGTATTATGAAAAAGCCGACGTAAAGCGTTTCAAGTTCGTTCTGAAGGTCAAGGAACTGGGCCTTTCTCTGGAAGAGATGAAGGAGCTTGCCCAGCTGTATGATCAGGAGCATCAGGTGCCGGAGAAGATTATGCCGCGCCTGACCGAGCTTCTGGACACCCATCTCAAAAGTATCAAGCAGAAAGTTTCAACTCTTCAATCGCTTGAAAAAGATATTACCGCCTATCGCCAAAGGATCGTCGATCAATTCAAGCTGGTCAAGTAGATCCATCCTGTAGTAATCCAGTCTACTATTCCGCCATTCTCACGTGCGTTTCCCTGCGGAACGCGCTGTGAACATCCCCTTCTGCCCGTAATAAGCTGCCGATTGCCTCAAATCAGGTTTTTTCAAGAAGGCCTCGCCATTATCAACGCCCCCAATATGCTCGCCATGCAGTCCCTTGGCGGCATTTGGGCGAAATGGAATAACTCGGCACTGAACTTGCTGAAAGGTGGTATACTGCAAAAAACGCAGAAAGGAGATTGATCCATGAAAAAATCTGTACTGGTACTTGTTATGGCCGCCATCGCGGCAGCGTCGTCCGCACAGGCAGAGGTGAACGTCAATGTGAATGTCGGTGTTCCGGTCCCGCATGTGATGGTGCCCTCTCCCCCCGCAATGCTTTTTGGAGCGCCACCGTTCTTTATTGCCCCCCCCGGGCTCGGATTTTATGTCGGTGCTGATACGCCGTATGACATCATCTTCAGCTCGAACTTTTACTATCTGTACTATGGCAACAGCTGGCACCGCTCTCAGCATCACAACGGTCCCTGGGTAGAAGTCCCCTACCGGCATTTGCCGCCGGCTATCCGCAGGCATCGGATTGAGCAGATCCGCTCGTATCGCGACCGGGAATATCGCGTGTACCGCAATGATCGGGCTCACTACCGCGGGCGAAACTTTCGGCCGGAGCATGAGCGAAGACAGGAGCTGAAGGAAGAGCGTCGTTACGGCAAGGAAGAAATGAAAAATGATCGCAGGCGCGATAAAGAAGAGATGAAAGATGAGCGCCGGCGTGACAAGGAAGATCGGAAGGAAGAAAAACGGGACAGGAAACAGCATGACCGTGGCAGAGACTGAGCTGCAATGATACCGCGGGGGGCTTAAAGCTCCCCGCTTTTTGTTGAGTTTTTTCGCGTAACATCTGCAATACTGCGGTATTTGACAGTTCTGTCTGTCATAGGTAGAATTAAATAACTCGACTGTGAAAGAGAGAGAACCACATGCTTCTGGACAGGGTTTCCTATGGCCGGCTTGTAGAAAATCTCCATGACGGGCTGTATATCGTGGATAAAAACATGATTATTCAATCCTGGAACAAAGCAGCCGAAAAGATCTCCGGGTTTACCGCCGCCGAAGTCATCGGTCGAGGTTGCTCGGAAAACATTCTTACGCATGTAGATGGCGATGGCAATTGCCTCTGCATGGGAAAGTGTCCGCTGGCGAAGACAATTGAAGATGGCAAAGCTCGCGAATCAGAAATTTATCTGCATCATAAAGACGGCAGCAGAACCCCCGTCTCGGTACGTACCAGCATTTTGACCGACGAGAACGGTGCCGTGATCGGTGGTGTCGAACTATTCACCGACATAAGCAACCTTAAAACCAATGAATTGCGAGTCAAGGAACTTGAAGAGATGGCCTTGCTCGACAACCTCACCAGGCTTGCAAACAGAAACTATCTCGAGAAGGAACTGTTTGTTCGTTTTGAGGAAAAAAAACGGCTTGGGGTCCCCTTCGGCATTCTGTTCATGGACATAGATCATTTCAAGAAATTCAATGATACCTATGGCCATGACGTCGGCGATTTGGTGCTTAAATTCGTTGCCGATACGTTGGTAAAGAATTCACGGCCATTCGATGTGATTGGCCGATGGGGCGGGGAAGAGTTTATTGGAATTATACGGAATGTCAGTCCTCAACAGCTTGAAGAATTCGGCAACAGGATGCGTATCCTGATTGAATCAGCGTACCTCCAGACCGGAGCCAATAAACTGCATGTCTGTATTTCGATCGGAGCGACTGTTGTCTGTGACGATGATACAATGGAAACGGTCATTAAAAGGGCTGATACGCTTCTGTACGAAAGCAAGCGGTCGGGAAGAAACCGCCTGACTCTGGGGTAAGCTACTCAATCCATCATCCATGCTAATGGAGCCTAATCATACGGCGGCCAACTGGCCGCTCGTTGATTTGATAACAGCTTCTTCTATTCCGTCATCTCATACACTCCGTTCAAGCTGTACACATACCGTTCCAACACCCTCTGATAACGTCCTTCGTCAACGTGTGCCTTGTGCACCAGCTTCATGCAATATCCCATCTGCAGCTCAGTGCTGGCTGGTTTGCTGTAAAGTTGCAGCGCAAATTTTGACATATCCCGCACCATGAAGTCGAAAATCTGATCAACAACATCGTCATCGATTGCAAGCAGCGCGGCGTTTTCCAGGATCAACTGCCCGTAGACTACCAGCGTGAAGATCTCGCCGACGGTCAGCAGGAAGTCGATGTCCTTCTGCTGTGCAGCATCGGGTGTTGCCTTGAGCAGAAACTCACGAAATACGCGGATCTGTTCCGAAAAGATCCTTACATTGAGCAGGGCGCTCCCTTCGTAGACCGGGCGGTAATCGTGGAACCGGATCGTGCCGAGCCCTCTGGTTGCACCCTGGTTGAAGAGGAAGTCGTCGTTGGCCGGATCGAGTCGGCGCGGTACAGCGGCGTACTCGGCCGGGTTGAAGAAGTAATTTTGCATGAACTTGACGATCAGCGCGATGTTGACATGGACGGTCCCCTCCAGCTTGGGCAGCGCCCTGATGTCGCGTGCCGCCGTATCGAAATACATATCCTTCTCGAACCCCTTGGCCGCGATCACGTCCCAGAGCAGGTTTACCACCTCTTCCCCCTGGGTCGTCACCTTCATCTTCACCACCGGATTGTACAACAGGTAGCGGCGGTCCTCCGCCGAAGCCGAACGGAGGTAATCCGAGGCCCGCAGGGCAAAGAGCTTCATGGCGACGAGACGGGCGTAGGCATCGACGAACATCTGCTTTACGTGGGAGAAGTCGGTGACATGCATGCCGTAGAGGCTTCGCGACGATGCGTGGTTGATCGCTTCGTAGAAGGCGTGGGTGCAGATGCCGATCGTGGCCCACCCCAGGTTGTACTTGCCGATGTTGACGGTGTTGAGCGTCGCGTTCCACGCCTCATCGCCAGTTGACAGGATATCAGCCTCGGTCACCGGATAGTCGTGCAGCACGAATTCGGCCACGTAGGACTGGGTCGCGGTGATGTTTTTGACCAGTTCGTACTTCTCATGTTTGCTGTTGACGACAAAGAAGGCGTATTCGCCGCCATCCGGTTTGCGCCCGAAGGTCGAAACAAAAGCGGCTTCATTGCCGTTGCCGATATAGTATTTGTCGCCCCGCGCCAGATAACTGCCGTCACCGGTCGGAATCAGCAGCATGTCGCTCGCGTAGATATCTGCGCCATGTTCCTTCTCTGACAGTCCGAAAGCGAATATCGCCCCGTCGTTCAGCAGTTCTGCCGTTTTTCGCTTCAACCTCTCGTTGCCGCTCATCCAGATCGGCCCGAGCCCCAGAATGGTTACCTGCCAGGTGTACCAGTAACAGAGGCCGTAAAAACCGAGCAGTTCGTTAAAGGCGCAGAGACGCGAGGTATCCCAGCGGCACTCCTCGCCTCCATAACCGGCGGGGGTCAGCAGGGTGGCAAAGATCCGTTCCCGTTTCACGAAGTCGAGAAAGTCGGCATACCAGACACGGTTAAGGTCATCTTCCTTGAGCTGCTTCTTTCCCTTTGCTTCAAAAAACGCGACGGTCTTGCGGAGAATGTCGTTCAACACCGGATCGGGATGGCTTTCTATCAGTTGTTTCGGATTGAGCAGGAACATAATCTACTCCTTGATAATAGGTATGGTTTTGCCGGCCGGTTTTCCTGTGAAAAGGTTGCGCAGACTCTTCTTGATGCCGCTGACGACAAACGGCGTCAGGCGACGCTTCTCCTTGAGGATACGGAAGTACAGATCCTTGCGCTTCAAGGGGGGCGCCTCCCGGTTGGCGGCGGGGATCATGGAGAGCGCCCCCTGTTTGCAGGTGGTGATGCAGGCGCCGCAGCCGAGGCATATTTCTTCGTCAGCCATGGCATACCGGTCGGACTTCTGCGCGAACTGCGCTCCGTGCGGCAGGGCGATGGCTTTGACATTGCAGGCGCGGAAGCAGAGTCCGCAACCGGTACAGCGCTCCCGATCGATTACGGCGCGGAAACCGGTTTTGGCGACCCCCGTATGGTATCCCATCTGCACCCCGGCGAGCAGTTCGCAACAGCAACTGCAACAGTTGCAGATGAATGATGGTTTGTGACGTATGTTGTCGGTAATATGCGTCAGGTTCAAGGCTCTGGCACTGTCAAGCACGGCCAGCAGCTCATCCACGCTTTTCTCGTGGGCAAAGCCGCGCCGCGCCATGAAGCGGGCGGCGCTCCCGAGCGAGATGCAGATGCCATCGGTCGGTGCCCCTTTGTCACAACTCTCGCCAAGATGCTCTTTCTTGTGACGGCAGTAGCACATCCCGACCGCGCCGAATCCGGCTTCGCGAATAATGTCGCGGGCCCGGTCATGGCTGGTGACTTCCGAGGTCACCGGGATATGCTCTTCGTAGAGCAGCGAGCGGGTCAGCGGCGTCTTGCTGCCGAAAAATTCCGCTGCCTGACTCTCTTCCAGATATTCCCGCATCAGCAGGGCAAGACGCTCCAGCGGCAGGTCGGTGCGATTCTTCATGAAGGTGAATTCGAAGAAACCGATCAACCCCGGCAGCAACAGGTAATAGACCTCGCCGCCGTAGGGCATGTCCATCACCAGTCCTTTGTCGGCCATTTTTTCGAGCAGTGGCAGCAGTTCCCCGCCCGGGATCTTTGTCAGCCGCACCAGTTCCGTCAGCGTCGCCTCTTCCAGGGGAAAGCGCGACGCGACAAAGGCTTCACGTTCGTCAAAGAGGAGCGCCAGGATCTCGCGGAGTTTTTCCGTGTCCACGAGACCGATGGGATACTTGTTGAGCCGGTCGATGAGAGGCACAATGCTGCTTTTTGAACCAAGGTGATGTCCCATGGCACCGTCTCCGTCTAACTGAATTGGGAAAAATCTGGTTTCCGGCGCTGCATGAAGGCCTGCAACGCCTCAACCGCTTCCGGTGACTTGAGGCGCACCATGAACTGCGCGCACTCTTCGGAAATGGTCTCCCGCAGGGAAGCTTCATAATCTCGTTTGAGCAGCTTTTTGGCCAGACGCACCGCAGCCGCCGGTTGGGCCGCCAGCTGCACCGCTTTGTTACGGGCGGTTACGAGAACTTCATTATCCGGGATGGCCTCCGTGACGATTCCGATGCTGCATGCCTTGTCGGTATTGAATACCCCTCCCAGGAGGAGCAATTCCGCTGCCCGCTGATGTCCCATGATCCGCGGCAGGAGCAGCGTGGAACCGGCCTCCGGACAGAGCCCCAGGTTGACGAACGGCATCTGGAACGTGGCGCTGCTGCCGGCATAGACAAGATCGCAGTGGAGCAGCATCGTAACGCCGATTCCTACCGCCAGGCCGTTGACCGCAGCGATAATTGGTTTGCGTGCTTCGCTGATGGCGGTCAGGAACTGCATGACCGGGCTTGCCGGCCCGGTCGGCGGCGCGTCAAGAAAATCGGCCAAATCATTACCGCTGGTGAAACAGTCGTCTGAGCCGCAGATCAGAATAACCCGCACGGTGTCGTCACGGTCTGCTTCAGTAAGGCCGTCGGCCAAAGCCGTGTACATGCCCAGGTTCAACGCATTTTTTTTGTCCGGGCGGTTGATGCGGAGCGTAAGGATGCCATCGCTCCGTTCGATTTTAATCAATTCTGTGGCGCTCATAGTCGGGAACTCCTTTGAATCGTCAGAAGTCATGCCATATTGTTGATGCATTCCGGCACCGGAACGGTGACTTTTTTGACGTTATCGAAACAGACCAGCGTCGTCCGCGCGGTGGCATAGGTTTTTTCGGCTCCGTCGTAGAGGCGGTATTCGAGGTCAAAGCTGCTGGTGCCAAGCCGGGCGACAACCACGGACACGATCAGAGTGTCACCGAACAGGATCGGCAGTTTATAATCGCACTCTGCATGGGCAACCAGAGTGAAAATGTGCTTCCTGGACAGCTCGTGAAAAAAGTCCTGGAACAGCTTTACCCGTGCCGTCTCAAGGTAGGTGAAGTAGACGACACTATTCACATGGCCGTAGAGGTCGAGATCGGAAAAACGTAGTTCGATGGGGGTTGAAAATATGTTAGCCATGATGTATCCCTTCTTGATTAACCTTTGCCCAGCATGCCCCGTTTCAGGGCTTCGTCGGCAGGCACCGGACCCAGGTAGATTCCGAGGATACCCTTCACCAGTTGCTTTGAAACGATAGTTCCCATAACCTGGTTGTTATGTTTGTAAACAACTGTTCCATCTCCACCAAGGACCAGATCTACCGTGTCGCCACGCATAAAGTCGCGGCTGAACAGTGCGAGGAATTTTTTCGCTACGTCTGTCTCATCCATGCGGGTGTTGGCAAAGCCTTCTCTGATCGCCTCAGTGATTTTTTCCCGATCAACCTTGCTGTGCAGAAAATTTAACCGGATCAGCTTGTCCGACGTGTCAGCCATCACGGCAGGCACCGTGGACATCGGCTTGGCGGTATAGAGTGAGCCGATATACACCTTTACCCACCATTTCGTGCGGATACCGTAGCCGTTCAATTGAAGGGGCCGCTCATTGACTGTCACCGCAGAATCCAGATGGGTGCCTGCAACCTCCAGGGCCATTGCCGGTAACGCCATAAATATTGTCAGCGCTAATGCGATAATAACTCTTTCCATAGTTGAATCTCCTTGTTGTACAATTTCAACCGATCTCTCGACCGGCAATAAAACCCTGATGAATGGCATCAAAAACCATGGCAGGCTCATGGGCATCGCCAACGACCCGGAACGGAATCCCGCTCGCAGCGAGCAAAACTTCAAGCGGATTGTTGGCTTTAGTGCCGACCGCCAGCACAACAGAATCAGCGGGGATTTCCTCTGCCGTGCCGTCGCACTCGATCCTGACGCAGCCGGCAGTGATCTCGATTACCCGTGCCGCTGCCCGGGTCTTGACTCCATACCGTTCCACATCCTGCATCATTCCCCACCGGGTACTCCTGCCGAAGTTTTTGCCCAGTTCAGGCAGCATCTCAATAACCGTGACATCCTTGTTGCCGTGTGTTGCCAACCGGTACAGCTCCTCTACGCTTTCGGCTTCATGGACCAGCAGGAACTTGAGTGCCTCACCGGAAAGGGTTCCCTTCTCCGCCAGCAACAGCGCAGTTTCGATGCCGACCGCCCCACCGCCGATTATAACCACGCGTTGTCCGACTGCGATATTTTCTGACAGGACGTCCCACGCCTGGACAACGTGAGGCAGATCCGCTCCCGGGATTGACGGGGTAATCGGACAACCGCCGGTGGCAAGAATAACCGCATCCGGTCGGACCTCTTTCAAAAACTGACCATCGACATTGGAGTTAAATACAACGGTAGCACCTGTCAGTTCCACCTGCCGTTCCAGGTCGGCGGCAAGCTCCAGAAACTCTTCCCGTCCCGGAGGCGCGCCTGCCAGCATGAGTTGTCCGCCAAGACAGCAGCCGGCTTCGTGGAGCGTTACCCGGTGCCCGCGTTCGGCAGAGGCAATCGCGGCGCTCATCCCGGCAGGTCCGCCTCCGACCACGGTAATTGCACGTGGCATCTCAGCTTTCGTAATCGTCCGTGCGTTTTCGTAGCCGGCTCGCGGGTTACAAAGACACTCCACGGCCTTCATCTTGAACAGGTTGTCGAAGCATCCCTGGCCGCAGGCAACGCAATGGACGATGTCGCTTTCGTGCCCGTTCCTGGCCTTTTCGGGAAAGAACGGGTCGGCGATCAGCGCCCGTCCAAGCGCCACCATGTCGCAGCATCCGTCAGCAATCATTTCCCGCGCCAACTCCGGATCGTTGATGCGGTGGCTGGCGATGACCGGAATGCCGACACGCTCCTTGATGCCGCGAGCCAGATAACCGAAAACGCCGCGAGGCACTTCGGTTATGATCTGCGGTACCTGGGCCTCGTGCCAGCCGACGTTTATGCAAAGGGCGTCCACTCCTGCCGTTGCCAGCCTTACGGCGTAGTCATTGAGTTCCTGACGGCTCGTGCCCCCTTTCATGAATTCATTGCCGTTCATTCTGACCAGCAGCGGGAAAGCCGCGCCGACGGTTGCGCGGATCGCCGCGACAATCTCCAGGCCGAAGCGGATACGCCCCTCAAAGTCACCGCCGTAGCAATCCTCCCGTTTATTGGTAAGCGGAGAGATAAATTCACTGATCAGATAGCCGGTGCCGGAGAGAATCTCCACTGCATCGAATCCTGCTTCCTTGACACGCCCTGCCGCCTGGGCAAAGCGGACGACAATCTCCTCAATTTCCGCAATCTCCAATTCTCGCGGAGTTTCCCTGGTCAGTCGTGAAGGAATCGCCGATGGCGCTACCGCCTGCTTCCCACCCATCAGCATGGAGTGGTTGTAGCGTCCGGCATGGTTCAGTTGCACCGAGGCGCGGGCGCCGTTATCGCGAATTGCACTCGCCAGACGGGTCAGTCCTGGGATGAAAGCATCACTATGGGCGCCGATGTTTCCAGGTCCGCCGGAAAGCTCATCGACGGTGGCATAGCCGACCGTGATCATCCCGGCACCCCCGCGGGCCCGTTCGGCGTAGAAGTCAACCAGTCGGTCGGTAACCGTAAATTTCCTGGCCATGTTCATATGCATGGCCGGCATGAAGATGCGGTTTTTGATCTCCATACGGTTGATGGTGATCGTTTGAAAAAGCGGGTCGATCATGGTTTTCTCCGTTCTATGCGACTGCATTGTACTGCGTACGTACGTTGTCAAACAGACCGATCTGTTTCAGAGAAGTCTTGAGCAGAGCCGGGTTCTCCAGAAAATCAAGCATGAACACTATCTCGGAAATTTTCAGGTAGATAAAAAAAGGCTCGATCAGCCTCCCCTTGAAGAGATTTTCGATTATGACGTTCATAGTCAGTCTTCGATAAGGAATCAGCTGGACGACACGCTCCAGAAGCGTCTTGACGTAATATATGATTGCTTCGTCAACGCCATCGACAAACTTGCGATGCCCCGGCATGATGCTCCTGCCGCGCAGTACGGCCAGGTTGAGCAGAGAGCTGCAGTATGCCTCGTAATTCCTGAAGCGTCCGGTGAAATGCTCCAGATCAATATCAAGCAGGGGCGCTTGAAAGATATTTCTGAGGAGGATGTCGCCGGTTACCGCATATTCTCCGACCATGTAGGCCAGATCGCTCTGGGAGTGACCGGGACAGGGGAGATAGCTGATGCCCAGTCCGGCAGGCAGATCCGATTCCTCAACAATGCGGAAGCGCTCCGGTTGCTCGGGAAATACCTTGTTCCGCTCGAATGATTCCCGCAACTGCCCGGAAAAATCTCCCCCAAAACCGTATTCCTCCAGGATCCCGCCTATCTGTTCCATCCGCTCGTTGTGGCGCTGGAATTTTATAGCGTCCTTGCGGGGGATGAATATCTCGGCGTCGCTATGCTGAAGGATGAAGTTGGCCAGCCCGTAATGATCGACGTGGCAATGGGTGATGAACAGGTATTTCAGCCGCGTGAGATCGACGTTCGCCAGCAGGCAGGCCTCCCCCTCGGGCGTGGGGGGGCCGGTATCGAACAGCACCAGACCACAGTCGAGTTCGATGGTGTAAAAATGGACTTCCCCGACCATGTATGGGGTCTGTACGGTGTGCTGCAGCATGATGCTCCGGGATGGGGCGGCCGAAATGGCCGCCCCGTTGCTTTTAGAAAATAAATTTATCCGCTTCGAGCGATGCCGCTGCCAGTTGGCGCTTGGCCTTGAGCAGCCCTGTGGCGTCGTATTTGGTGAACCTGCGGATGCCGGCCAGCAGCATGGTCAGGGTGTCACCTTCCTCGATGAAGTAGGCGGCACGGCGTGCGGCAGAGGCAGCTGTTTCGTTGCTGTTGAACGCGAACACCTTTACGGCGGCGCTGACGGATGCCTTTTTGCCCTCGCTCAGCTTCGGCAGGATTTTCTCGGCGCGCAGCACGACACTCTCGATGGCAAAGATGTTGATCGCCAGATCGGCGACGGCCAGAAGGATCTCCTGCTCATCCTTGATCGTATCCATGAACTTCTGTACCCCGCTGCCGGCCAGCACCAGGAAGGCCTGTTTCAGGTTGGCGATCAGAGCCTTTTCAGCGGCAAACGGCACCGTATCGTCCAGTTCGTCAAACGACGGCGACATCAATGATTCAAAGGCCTTCATCGCCTCTTTCTGGAGCGGGATTTCTCCCTTCATGGCGCGGCGGAGGATGATGCCGGGGATCAACAGCCGGTTGATCTCGTTGGTACCCTCCCAGATCCGGTTGATCCGCTCGTCACGATAGTATCCTTCAGCAGCATACTCCTGGATGAAGCCGTAGCCGCCATGGATCTGGACGACGCCATCAACGACATCGGCCAGCACCTCGCTGCAGAATACCTTGGCGATGGCGCATTCTACCGAGTATTCCTCGATCCCCTGCTGATAGGTCTCATAGTAGTTGTCGGTACCTTTCGGCAGGGTGGCAAGACGATCGTCGATCAGGCCTGCGAGGCGGTAGACTACCGATTCGGACGCGAATATGGCGGCGCTCAAGTCGGCAATTTTTTCCTGGATGGCCCCGAAACTGCCGATGGTGACGCCGAATGCCTTGCGTTCGTTGGCATATTTGATGCCGGTGGTAAGCGCCGTTTTCGAAGCGCCGGTGGCACCTGCCCCCAGTTTGAAGCGCCCGACGTTGAGCACGTTGAAGGCGATCTTGTGCCCCTTGCCGATCTCGCCGAGCAGGTTTTCAACCGGAACCTTGGCGTCTTCCAGAATGATCTGGGTGGTGGATGATCCCCTGACCCCCATCTTGTTCTCTTCCGGTCCGACGCTCAGCCCCTCGGTGGTCCGTTCGACCAGGAAGCCGGTGAAGTGCTGCTTGTCGATCTTGGCAAACACGGTGTAGAGGTTGGCGATGCCGCCGTTGGTGATGAACTGCTTGGTGCCGTTCAAGATGTAGTGCGTGCCGTCGGCGGAGAGGGTTGCGGTCGCCGAGGCCCCCAGTGCGTCGCTGCCGGAGCCCGGTTCGGTCAGGCAGTAGGCGGCAATCCATTCGCCGGAGATGATCTTCTCAAGGAACTTTTCCTTCTGGGCTTTGGTGCCGTAATAGACCAGCGGCAGCGTGCCGATGCCGGTATGGGCGGAGTAGGTGACGGAGAATGACCCGGCCTGGGAGAGCTTTTCCGCTGCCAGCATGCTGGTGGCCTTGTCCAGTTCCAGTCCGCCGTATTCCTCCGGGGCATCGATCATCAACAGCCCCAGTTCGCCGCACTTTTTCATCAACTCAACCGTCAGCGGCAGGTCGTGATGCTCGATTTCCTCACGATGCGGGAGAACTTCATTCAGGACAAACTGTTCGGTCGTGTCGCCGATCTGCCGCTGCTCATCGCTGAAATCCTCCGGCGTGAAAATGTCGTTTTTGTCAGCTTCGGTAATCAGATATTCAGCGCCTTTGAATAGTTTTGCAGCCATGGTGTCACCTCGTTATATGTATTGTAGGGGCGACCCGTTGGGTCGCCCCTACATTTCAAATCCTAAATTTTCTCAAAAATCCCCGCAGCGCCCATGCCGCCGCCGATGCACATCGAGACGATGCCGTAGCGGGTATTCGTGCGCTGCATTTCCTGGAGGATGCTGGCGGTCAGCTTGGCGCCGGTGCAGCCGAGCGGGTGGCCAAGAGCGATGGCGCCGCCGTTGACGTTGACCCGGGCTGGATCGATGCCCAACTCCTTGACGCAGGCCAGAGATTGCGCGGCAAAGGCCTCGTTCAGCTCGATCAGGCCGATATCGTCCAGCTTCAAGCCGGCCAATTTCAGCGCCGCCGGAATGGCCGCCACCGGGCCGATGCCCATCAGTTCCGGCGCAACACCCTTGACGGCAAAGGCAACAAAGCGGGCCAGCGCCTTTTTGCCGATCTTTTTCAGATACTCTTCGGAGACAACCAGCACCGCCGCTGCGCCGTCGGTCATCTGGGAGGAGTTGCCGGCGGTAACCGTCCCGGTCGCCTTGAAGGCCGGTTTCAGCTTGGCCAGTCCGGCCGCGGTCGTGTCGCTCCGTACGCCGTCATCGGTATCCACCATCTCCCTGCTCCGCTTCATTTTTCCGCCCACGAGCGCGCAATTCTCTATCTCCACCGGAATGATTTCATCCTTGAATTTTCCCGCCGCGATGGCGGCGGCCGCCTTGGCGTGGCTGGCTGCGGCAAAGGCGTCCTGCTCTTCGCGGGTGACGCTGTATTTATCCGCCACCAGTTCGGCGGTGATGCCCATCGAGGCAAATGCTTCGGGCCAGGCGGCAATAAGAGAGGGATTAGCGCTGTACTTGTTCCCTCCCATCGGAATCATGCTCATGCTCTCGGCGCCGCCGGCGATGATGCAGTCGGCAAACCCGGCCATGATCCGCTCCGCCGCCGTGGCGATGGTCTGCAGTCCGGAGGAGCAGAAGCGGTTGACCGTCTGGGCCGGGACTTCGACCGGAACACCGGCCTTCATCGCCGCCACGCGGGCGAAGTTCATCCCCTGCTCCCCTTCCGGGAAGGCGCAGCCGATAATGATGTCCTCGACATCATGCGGGTCTATGCCGGTTCGCTCCAGCAACCCCTTGATGGCGGCGGCGGCCAGGTCGTCCGGACGGACATCTTTCAATTTGCCTTTTTTTGCCCGGCAGCCGGGGGTGCGGTAGGCAGCAAGAATATATGCGTTTCTCATCGGTATCCTCCAGATAGCTCTATTGTTTAAGTTGCAGGTACTGGCTTCGACTCCGCTCAGCCAACGGCTTAACCAAGACCGGTCCCTGAGCGGAGTCGAAGGGTTAATTTCGCAGCGGTTTGCCCTTCTTCAGCATGTGCTGGATACGCTCCAGGGTCTTTTTCTGGCCGCAGAGCCGGACAAAGGCCTCGCGCTCCAGCTCCAGCAGGTACTCTTCGGTGATCAGCGTGCCGGCCGGGACATCGCCGCCGGTGATGACCTCGGCTACCATGCCGGCCAGATACTGGTCATACTCGGAGATAAAGCCACCCTGCTGCATGTTCCAGAGCTGCGACTTGATACTGGCGGCCACGCCGCGGCCGGGTGCCTTCAGCTCGGTCAGCGGGCGTCCGGGACGATAGTTGGCGGCCAGCGAGATCGCCTTCAGTTTGGCGTCATGGATGCGTTTGTCGATATCCATGGTGATCGCATCCCCCTGGCGCATGAAGCCCATCGGGATCAGTTCGGCCGCCGCCATGCTGACCTTGGCCATGGCGATGTTCATGAAGTTTTTGAAGATGAACGGCGTGGCGTCTATCTCGTATTCCTCGGCCAGCTTGATGGCGCGGATCGCCATCTCCTTGGTGCCGCCACCGGCCGGGAGCAGACCGACGCCCAGTTCCACGAGGCCCATATAGGTTTCGGCATGGGGAATGATGGCGTCGGAATGGAGGCAGGTTTCGCAACCGCCCCCCATGACCAGGTTGTGCGGCGCGGCCACGACCGGGATCTTCGAATATTTGATCGCCATCATCGCCTTCTGGAAGCCCTTGACGGTCATGTTGATCTCGTCGAACGCCCCTTCGGCAACCGCCATCACCAGCAACATCAGGTTGGCTCCGGCGGAGAACATGCTCCCCTCGTTGGCGATGACCAGGCCGACCCCTTCGTCTTCCGTGCGCTTGATGGCTTTATGGACCATGGAGAGGATCTCCCCGCCGATGGCGTTCATCTTGGTATGGAACTCAAGGCAGAACACGCCGTCGCCAAGATCGATCACCGAAGCGCCGCTGTTCTTTTCCACTTCCCGGTTGTTCTTCTTGAGGATGGAGAGGCTGACGTGCGTCGCCTTTTGCGGCACGGCACGGTACTTACTCTCCTGCACACAATAGTACTGCTGCGCGCCGTTCTCGAATTTGTAGAACTGCTCAACCGTCTTGAGTCCGGCCGGGACCGTCACGCCATCCTTCTCGGCCCGCTCCACGAAATAGGCCACGCCGATGGCGTCGAGCATCTCGAACGGCCCGAGTTCCCAGTTAAAGCCCCATTTCATGGCGTTGTCTATATTGACGATGTCGTCGGCGATCTCCGGAATCCGGTTGAAGGTGTAGATCAGCGTGTCGCGCAGGTTGGTCCAGGCGAACTGGGCGCCCTTGTCATTCCCGGTGACAACCGCCTTGAGACGCTTGGCCGGATCGTCAATCGATTTGGCCGCTTCAATCGAGGCAAATTTGGGACGCTGCGAGGGTGCATACTCACCGGTCTTGTAATCGTAATAGAAGAACTCCTGTCCGCCTTCCCCCTTGACCTTCTTGAAGAACCCCTGCTTGCTCTTGTTTCCGAGCAGCCCCTTGGCCACCATCTCCTTGATGAAATCGGGGAATTTGAAGATGTCGCGCTGTTCGTCACCCGCCAGCAGCTCATAGGAGTTGGCGGCGACATGCTGGAGCGTATCGATGCCGACCAGGTCGGAGGTGCGGAAGGCCGCGCTTTTCGGGCGGGCGGTGGCCGGTCCGGCGACGGCGTCAACCTCTTCCACGGTCATGCCGGTCGCCATCATGGTGCGGACGCAGTTGCAGATGGCATAGACACCGATGCGGTTAGCGATGAAGTTGGGGGTGTCCTTGGCGTAGACAATCCCCTTGCCGAGCCGCTTGGCGATGAAGTCGGCCATGTGGGCGACCACAGCGGGATCGGTGGCGCTGCAGGAGACGATCTCCAGCAGGCGCATATAGCGGGGTGGATTGAAAAAGTGGGTGACGAGGAAATTCTTCCGGACGTTCTCCGGGAGGCATTCAGCCATTTCGTTGACCGACAGGCCGCTGGTGTTGGTGGAGAGGATCGCCCCCTCTTTCAGGTTCGGCACGACCTTTTCGGTGAAGAGTTTCTTCTTGATCGCCATGTTCTCTATGACCACCTCAACGACCCAGTCGCACTCCTTCAGCTTCGGCATGTCGTCGTCAAAATTGCCGACCTCGATGTTGGCCGCATACCCCGGCAGAAAGAAGGGGGCCGGTTTCATCTTCATCAGTCCGTCCCGCCCGGCAATGGCGATGCGGTTGCGCACCTTGGCGTCGGCAATGGTCAGACCGGCTGCCGCTTCGGCATCGCTTAACTCCCGCGGCACGATATCGAGCAGAAGCACTGATACGCCGGCATTGGCGAGGTGTGCGGCAATTGTCGCCCCCATTACTCCCGCTCCAAGAACAGCTACCTTGTTAATCTGTTTCATCTGTTTCCTCCGTTTCTCAATTGCTGTGATCGATGTACAGGTCTTCTATCCGGTGTTTGTATTTTTCATAAATGATCTTGCGTCTCAGCTTTAATGTAGGTGTCAATTCGCCCCCCTCAATGGAAAAATCATGGACCAGCAGGACGAATTTCTTGATGGTTTCATACGGGGCAAGACGGCTGTTGATATCGGCGAGCCGCTGCTCGAACAGCTTCTGCACCGGTTCATGCATGACCAGGTCGTCAAGCTCATAGTAATGAATGTGTTTTTCTTTGGCAAATTCCAGCAGTCGCTCAAGATTCGGCACGATCAGGGCGGTCAGATACGGCTTGCGGTCACCGTATACGTACGCCGAGGCCACATACTTGTCCATCTTCAGTTCATTTTCAATCGGTTGAGGAGCGATGTTTTTGCCCCCCGCCGTGATGATCAACTCTTTCTTTCGGTCGGTAATGGACAGGAAGCCGTCTTCGATATGCCCGATATCTCCGGTCTTGAACCAGCCGTCCTGGACCGCCTCTGCCGTGGCGGCCGGGTCATGATAATAGCCGAGCATGACCTGCGGCCCTTTGACAAGAATCTCGCCATCCTCGGCAATCTTGAATTCAGTCTGTTTCAGGGCAACTCCGACCGTTCCGAAACGGATATGTTCGAAATTGTTGAAGCTGAGGGCCGGGCTTGTTTCGGTCAGGCCGTATCCTTCAAAAATCGGGATGCCGATAACCCAGAAAAATTCATTTATCGACTTGTCCAGGGGGGCACCGCCGCAGCAGAACAGTTTCATGTTGCCGCCGAACTTGGCCCTGATTTTACTGAAGATCAGGCGGTCAGCCAGCGCATATTTCAAATTGAGCAGAGATGATGGCTGCTTGTCGATGTAGGTCGCGGTGATATACTTCTTACCGACATCAACACCCCAGTGAAACAAGGCATTTTTGATCTTGGACATCTGATGGGCATTCTCGAAAATACGGTGATAAATCTTTTCGAACAGGCGGGGCACGCTGACCATGACGGTCGGCCTGATTTCCGTCATGTTTTCCGGAACTTTTTCGATACTGTCGGCAAAAGCCATCAGGGCGCCATTATAGATCGTCAGGTAGTAGCCGGCGGTCCTCTCAAGAATGTGACTCAGAGGGAGAAAACTCAGGAGAACGTCGTCCTTGACGATCACGCCACTCTGCTCCGTCAGGTACCTGATGTTGGTCAGAATATTGTTGTGAGACAGCATGACCCCTTTTGGAACGCCGGTGGTGCCGGATGTATAGATCAGGGTCAGCATGTCATCCGGCGTGACCCGGTCGATTACTGCTTCGATTTCTTTTTTCTCTTCTTTCGTTATGGGTGAATCTATTTCGGAAAGCTGGTAGAACGTGGTGACCGGCAGTGACGGGTCGCCGAGGAAGCGTTCAAATGATACAACCAGTTCCAGGCCTGCAATCGCTTCCCTGACCTTGAGCAGTTTGGTGTACTGGAATTTTCCGGACACGAATACTATCCTGGCTCCGGAGTGGTTGATCATGTATTCGATCTGTTCCGGGGTGTTGGTCGGGTAGATCGGAACGGTAACCGCGCCACTGCACAGAATCCCCATGTCGGCAATAACCCAGCCGGCACGATTTTCAGAGAGAATGGCAATCCGGTCGCCCGGTTTGACCCCCATCTTGCCGAGTCCCCTTGCAACCATAAGGACTCTTTCATAGTAGGCGGCATACGTCAGTGTGACAAAGGCCCCCTGCTTGCGATACTTGAGGGCCAGTCTGTTGCTGAATTTTTCCGCATTGTTCCTGAGCATGTCAGGTACGGAGCGATACATCGCGCTGCTCATACTTCAACCCCCGTCTGTTTCTTTTGTTTCAGGCTACATCTACTTGACGTCCATGTCAAGTATAATTTTATTCTATTTTCGGTTCGATTAGATATTTATACAGAACCATAACAGCTTTCTTTCACGGCGCAACTCCGGCTGTAAATTTCAGGATCTTGTCGGGGAAGCATATGCGTTAAATCGCTTGAGCTGGCGGGTGTGGTGGGATTTTTCTATGATTTTCCGGTGCCGCCGGTCTGTAAATATTCAGGACTGCTCTGCATAACAGTCCGAATACATGAGATAAATCCGGGCTGATGCGCTGCGTTATGTCTGTTGATGCGGTGAACAGAATTTGTGGGTGCGGCCATGGAATTATTATTTTGCACGTGTGTATATTTTGTTCTTGACATGTGCGTCAAGGTGACCTAGTTTTACAAAAAATACCGTTCTATTTTTTACAAAACATTGGATTGGCTGGGCAATGACTATGAAGCGACTTCCGAAAAAGCTCAGAAACCACATACTATCCATGAGAGTCAGCGACTATGAACGGGGGGTGATTCAGGACTGCGCGGTTCAAATGGACGCACATGTCTCAGAGGTTATGAGAGATGCATTGAGGATGTACATGCAACGAAGTGCAGAGCACACATACGGAAAGGAGTAATAAAAATGAAAAACAAACTGGTTCTTGCGTGTATTTTGACGACTGTGGCAGGGACAGCTTCCTTGGCTGAGGCTGCAGGACTGAAGGTGAACGAGCAGGGAGCAAAGGCAATGGCGATGGGGAATGCTTTTGCCGCGCAGGCCGATGACCCTTCGGCACTCTTCTACAACCCTGCCGGGATTGCATTCCTCAAAGGATCTCAAGTTAGCCTCGGCTCTACAATTATTTACGTGCCATCTACAGAGTTTAGCGGCACAACGCCACTCAGCGGTAACGCACCGGATGATGTCGGCAACACTTCAATTTTCGAAAAGGCCAAGAATGATATCTTTATTGCGCCGGCCATATATGCAACCTACTCATTTGAAGCTGCTCCGCTCTCTGTGGGCCTTGGCATAAACGCCATTTATCCGCTTGCCAAGAGTTGGGATGACAGCAGCTCTTTTCGTAACCAGATAATGAATATCGCGGTCAAACCGATCAATTTTCAACCTACCGTTGCATATCGTTTTGATGATATGAACCTCGCGGTCGCAGCCGGACTCGACATAACCCATGCAATTGTTACCATGCAATCAAATTCATACGTTGCCGGAACCAACAAAAACGCCTATGAACTCGGTCTCATGGGTCTTGACGGAACCGCTACCGATGTTGGCTGGAACGCCGGCTTGAAATGGAAGGCGCTGCCAAGCCTCTCATTTGGCGTTGCTTATCGAAGCGAGATCGATCTCAAGATCAAAGGCAATGCCAACTTCCTTGCGACAACACCTGCCGGATTTTCAATTATCGGGATGACAACCGGCGCAACCTCTCCCTATTCCCGATCTCGTGCCGCTTCTACCGTCTCGACCACAATCACGCTTCCTGACAGTCTCGGCCTCGGCGTTGCCTGGCAGCCTACCGACAGTCTCACTCTGGAATTCGATGCAGAGCGAACCGGCTGGAGTTCATTCAAGAAGCTGGAGTTCAAATTCGACAGTCCGCAGTTTTCAAACTTCAATAACAAACCGAAAACTCTGGATTGGAAAGATGTCTGGTGCTACAAGATCGGCGGCCAATACGCTTGGAATAAAAACCTGGATCTTCGTGCCGGGTATATGTACGACAAAAACCCCATTCCAGACTCTACTCTCGGTCCGTTACTTCCCGACGCCGATCGCCACAGCTTTAGTGTCGGACAAGGTATTCATAATGACCGCTTCTCGCTTGATCTTGCCTACATGTGGACCCATTTTGTGAACAGGACCGTCAATAATCAAGATTCAGTGGCACTTTTGGGTGAAAACGGCACATTCAAAAGTGATGTCCATCTCTTCGGTGCATCTATCACAGTCAAGTTCTAGCAATTTGCTCCTCGACCGTCCGGTTGCAGAATGTTGATAAAGGACAGTCTCAACAACTAATGCATGAATATTACAATATAAACTAGAGAGGTAATGCCATGAATGCACGTATTTTGCGCCTTTTATTATATCTCAGCTTCATACTGGTGACAGGCTGCTTCAGCTCTGATCCGTCCGGCACCAATAATCCCAGCA
>JBAYTT010000011.1:0-44796 GCA_041675485.1 Pelobacteraceae bacterium
CACCGACAGTGATGACCTTGTCAAACAGAAGCACGATTGCTTCAAAACCGGTTTTCTCCCGCCCATTATCATTACTGACAGCACACAGCAACTTTCCTTTGGCATAGACTCCATAGAACTCAAACTCCGAAGCAGAATGATGAACATATCCGGTAAAACCACCGTTGCCGAGTTTTTCAAGGACGTCTGGAACAACAATGTTATGTGCAGAAATTTTTTCGTACAGCGGATTTGCCTTCGGCAGGAAACGCATCCAACAGCCTCCAAATATAATAATTAAGTACGTTCTATAACATCGGCAGGTTGAACATCAACTCATCGTCAATACATCATTTCAACTCATAAGCATAATAGTGATAAAATAATATCCTGCATACAAAACACCGGAAGTACCGTAAAGGATTTTTAGAGCCATGTCAAAGCAAAATCAAAACGCATAAAACGTTGATTATCCTAATATAACCAAGATATTAAGCTTGACAAACCGTTGCTGTTACAGTAGTTTTTACCCGTTTTAGAGTCATTAATGTTTGATTATTTTCAGGGAACTTCGGCTCGAGGAAATTGATGGCGGCCATTTCAAAAAAAGACAAACTGATTGAAGATGCTCAAAAGCTTGTGGTACGCGGTCAGTTTGATAAAGCCGCCAAAGTTTATGAGCAAGTTATTGCAATAGAGCCTGCCGCTATTAACCAACGCCAGAAACTGGCTGAGATTCTTATTAAATGCGGACGAAATGACGACGCTCGCAAAGAGTTTGAGACCATCGGCAAGCATTTTTCAAAAAACGGCTTTTACCTGAAAGCAATTGCAGTTTACAAACAGCTGCAAAAACTTTTCCCCTCAGACATTTCACTTTCCCTGACTCTTGCCGAACTAAACGAAAAGCATGGCCTCATTGCTAACTCACTTTCTGAATATAAACTCGTATACGATTTTTATGAAAAAAACGGTAATATTCCCGAAGCGCTCAGCGTACTTGACAGAATGCAAACTGTCGACCCTCAGAATATACCAATCAAAATCAAACTTGCCGAAGCATATATTCAAAATGGAAAGAAGGAGGACTCATATTCTGTTTTCGCGAAAACAGCAGCCCTGCTTTTGGAACGGAAAGATAACACTACGCTTTCAAAAATCGGTACCCGTGTTGAGCAGCTTTTTCCCGACAAACCGGACTTCATGCTTGAGGTTCTTTCAGAGCAGATAAGACAGGGGAATGCAGCCGCAGCCATAGACAGCCTCCAGGGCCTCCTTCGCAGAAATCCGAATAACAAACGGGTATGGGACCTGGTAGTACAGGCATATCAATTACTGAAACAGCCTCAACGAGTCAAGATCGCCTATCAGCACTACATTAAATTCTTCCCGGCGGAACCAGCAGCGATGCTCGGTCTCATCTCGTCTGTCACCGCCGAACAAAACCTTGCCGAGGCGCTGGAACTGCTTGACCAATATGAGGCAGCACTCGTTTCAGCCGGTTTTCTACAGCAACTGGAACAGATTTATCTTTCCCTTGACAAGATCGATCCGATCAACATCAGAGTTCTTGAAGGACTTATCAGAATCGCCATGGCGGCCGGCAATGAGGATGAAGCACGCACACTTACCTCGAAGATGCAATCGCTCCGTTCTGTTTCCGGTACGTTGCAAGACGACTCCGCCGAACCGTCTCCCGGTTTTATCAATAAAGAACCCTTGGCTACACGGGAAACCATTGACTCACCCTTTTTCGACGAAAGCCTTCCGGAGCAGCAAGCGATTTCCTCGTTCAAAAGCTCTGAGAACGAAAGCTCCACTGAAATTTTATTGGGTAACGAATTTTCCAACACAGCCATCGATTCGGCTCACCAACTTGACGAAGAGGTTGAAATTGATATCGAAATCGACATCGACTCCCCTTTTGGCTCTATTGACCAGGATATCGGTACTGAGTCAACTCAGGATAACTGGCTTGACTCAGTAGGCAACTTATTCGACACTATCGACACTGCTCCGCGCGGAGTAAGGTTTGGCAACGAAATGGAGAGTACTGACGCACAGTCGCATTTCGATCTGGGTCAGGCATTCAAAGAAATGGGTTTATATGACGAGGCAATTACCGAGTTTCGTCAGGCCTCGCAAGATCCGGCCAGGCGGGTTGAATGTCTGATAATGCAGTGCGCGTGCCTGAGAGAACGTGGTGAGCTGGAAAAGGCGATCTCCATGCTCCAGGCTCTTTTGAAACCCGGCTTAAGCGAAGAAGAAACCTGTGCAGTAAAATATGAGCTTGCAACGGGATATGAAGCCGCGGGTAAAAACGAAGAGGCAAATCGTCTCCTTAACGAAATTAATGCCACAAACCCGGGATTCAGAGACATCAGATCGCGACTCAACGCAGCAAACAACATGGACTCACTTGATTTTTCAGATGAAGATCTGGATGACTTCGGATTAAAATAGCGGGCGCAAGAGTTAATACAGTTCTGGTACAATTTACTGAACATACCCATTAGGAGGCTTACCACATGAAAACTACTCTCTCTGCCATGCTGCTTCTCGCTGTGCTGGGGTGCATGGACTCTATTGTTCTTGCCGCGGAACTGCTTGATGTCAAACCTGTTGTCACCGGGAATTCCGTATCGGTTGAAATTACGGCTGATATTCCAATGACGTATACCTATTATAAAATTCCTGGGCAGGCACGGGCAGTGGTTGACATCGCAGAAGCCGATCCGGAAAAAGTCGAGCCTTTGATTGTCGTCAATAAAGGTGCTGTATCAAGTATCAGTGTCGATAAAGCTCAATTTTCCGGCATTGTCGTCAGCAGAATTGTTTTCAATCTCGTTTCCGAGAATGATATCTCCGTAAGCGCAACTCCTGATCGCAAGCTGATCACGGTTACATTTGGCGGTTCATCTTCACCCGCGACAACCATACCGGATCCCAAACCTGTGCTTCCCGCTGAACCTGCTGTTAAGATTGAGCCACCCGCAAGTGTCGTAGCAGCTCCCTCTCCCTCAACAGGTGCCGCCAAGGAAGAAGATCCGCTTGGTCTCGATGAGCCTGCAGCCGCTAAAACCGCCGAACCAGTGGCCAAAGCTGCTGTGGCAGTAGGTGAGGCTTCCGCGGCTCCGACAGTTATACGGATCCCGAAACTTGAGCCGGTCGTACCGATTGCGGTTACACCAGAGCGCCCCTCGGCACTTACCGTAAAGGGAATTGCAACTGGGAAATCATCCATTGAAATTCGGGCCAACCAGCCTGTATCGGATTACAAGGCCACCAGAATGACGGGCCCCGAGCGCCTTGTCATTGATATTGCCGGAGATAAAATACAGCAGAAACCAAAGACCATCTCTATTAACAAGTTCGGGATTACCAAGGCGCGCATCGGAGTATCCCCCAAGAACATTCGCATTGTCATCGACTCGGGCAAAGCCAAATTCCCCACTTATACCATTACCAACACTGAAGATGGCCTGAAGATAAGTTTCAAATAGCTAGCCTGTAAGGATTAAAAAACCGGCCGACCTGCTCATCAAAAAGAATGAGTAGATCGGCCGGTTTCGTTTCTGCCGAACTGATCAATAAAAGAAACGATCAGTTTTCCGTCATAAAATGCTGTTCATAGAGATCTTCAAGAGATTGAAGATGGCGACTCTCCTCTTGAAGCAGCTGTGCAAACAGCTTTCCCATCGGCGCACCCGCACAACCGCCCGAAACCCTGCCGTAGAAATCCACCGCACCTTTTTCCAGATGGATTGCATAGATAAGTGCTTCACGCACTCCGGAATTCGGACCAAGTTCTTTTTTATCAAGCAGGTAGTCAAGATGCATGGTTGGAATTGGCGTGTCCAGATCATCGCCTCCATCCATACGTCCGTCCAGCAATGCCTTCTCCAATTGGTGCTTGTGATTCAGCTCATCCAGCGCATTTTCTCGCAATAATTCCTTTGCACCTTTGTGTGTCAATTGGCGAATAGCAGACAAATAGGTGCGGAACCCTTCTTCTTCCATGCTGATTGCCATTTCAAGTGCCGCGTCAAAGGTGTAACAGACCTGATCATTTTCCATGAGCTATGCCTCCTGTTCAATCAACCGGGCGGAGATAATGAATACCGGCTCCAACGGCACATCTGAATGCCCGCTCTTGTTTCCGGTTTTAACAGCCCTGATCTGATCAACCACGTCCATTCCTTCAAGAACCTGGCCGAATACGCAGTAGCCGAAATGGTCCTGATGCTTCCCTTTATGGTCAAGAAACGCGTTATCAACCGTGTTAATGAAAAACTGGCAGGTAGCCGAATCAACCACTGCAGTACGGGCCATCGCCAAGGTTCCTCGCTTGTTTAACAAACCATTGGTCGCTTCGTTTTTAATGGCAAACTTCGGTTTTTTCACTTCCATATTTTCATTCATTCCACCGCACTGAATCATAAAATCCTTGATGACACGGTGAAATATCAACCCGTCATAATGACCATCCTTGACGTAGGAGAGGAAGTTTCTGACGGTGATCGGAGCTTTCTCCTTGAAAAGTTCGACTTTGATGGAGCCCATTGACGTTTCCAGCATAACCTGCGGGTTCTGTTCTGACATCTTGTTTCCTCCGAAAAGATTATTAGTGTTATTACGTTACTGTACCAAGCACTCCCTTGAGAGCTACCTACTGAATTTTAAGCACAATTTTACCGAAGTGTTTATCCTCCTCCATCATGCGATGCGCATCGGCCACCTGATCAATGCTGAATACTTTCTCAATAATCGGGACGATGCTTCGATCCGCGAATTTCGGCAGGGCACGGCGGGTGAATTCAGCGATAATTTCACCTTTTTCAACAACCGGACGTGAACGCAGGACGCTGCCGATTATCTGCTGGCGCTTCACCATCATCAGGGCAAGGTTAAGCTCCGCCTTAATACCGCTGACAACGCCGATGATCACCAGCCTCCCTTTATAGCCAAGCGAATTCATATTTGGAGCAAGATATTTTGCGCCAACATGATCCAGAATCAGGTCAACACCTTTTTTATTGGTATATTCTTTAACTACCTCAGTGAAATCGGGAGTCTCCTGGAAGTTTATCAGAAAATCAGCACCGATTTCTCTGACTCGCTCCATTTTTGCGGAAGAAGCGGTCACTATAAGTTTGCTGGAAGGAGTCAGCGCCCGGCAAAGCTGAATTGCAGCAGTATTTACCCCACCCCCGCCCCCGTGCAGAATGGCGGTTTGTGAATCCTTAAATTCTCCGATCATAAATACATTCAGGAATGCCGTAATATATGATTCGCAGACACACGCGGCCTCCTCGAAACTCATACTTTCCGGTATGCGCATCAAATGGCTGGCATACGCCACTGCAAACTCGGCATACCCACCGCCACCGACAAGCGTCATGACCCGTTCGCCAACCTGCCACCCGGTAACGCCGGCTCCCAGCGCCTCAATAACACCGGCAACTTCCAACCCCAGAATTTCGGAATCTCCAGCCGGCGGCGGATATTTCCCTTCCCGCTGCACCAGGTCCGGTCGATTGATTGATGTTGCAAATACCTTTACGAGAACCTGCCCCTCAGCAGGATTCGGTTTTTCAGCCTCTCCGACTTTGAGCACCTCAACGCCACCAAAAGCGTCCATCAAAACTGCCTTCATACCTGCACCTCCTGCTGAATTATATATAATGCCGTCCCTGCATTTTTTTGGATTTTGAATGTAGCGACTTCCTGTTACTTTGTAAACACAAAATCAGAATGCGTCAGCAGCTTGATTTACCTCGATATTTCTGAGATAAACGAGATTGAGTCATAACCGAATAAAAAAGGATCTATCCCATGAACATCATGGTTACAAACGATGACGGCATCCATGCCGCAGGAATCCGCGCTCTGGCCGAAGCGATGAGTGAACTGGGCACCGTAACCGTTGTCGCACCCGACCGCGAACGAAGTGCAGTCGGGCACTCTCTGACCCTGCACACGCCGCTGCGTATTTTTGAGCTGCACAAGGGTTGGTATGCTGTTGATGGTACTCCGACCGACTGTGTCAACATGGGTATTCACAACATGCTGCCGATTACTCCTGACCTGGTGGTCTCCGGAATCAACCATGGCGCAAATCTGGGCGACGATGTTACCTATTCCGGAACGGTTGCGGCAGCTATGGAGGCAAATTTGATGGGCATTCCGGCAATCGCTTTTTCTCTGGCGACGTTCGAACCAAGCAATCATTTTAGCGATGCCGCACAAATTGCCATACAGGTTGCTCGCAGAGTAATCGCCAATGGCCTCCCCAGCGACACATTCCTTAATGTCAACATCCCCAACTGCCCTCACGACAAAATGTGCTCTCCCCTGATAACCCGCCAGGGAAAGCGTTCATTCATCGGAAAAATCGTTGACAAAACTGATCCGCGGGGACGCAAGTATTACTGGGTCGGTAGCGACGAACCGCACCTTAATGACGAACCCGGAACGGACTTTCATGCCATTAACCGCAATCACGTCTCCATCACCCCGCTCCATCTCGATCTGACGAACCATAAATCGTTGTCGATTCTGAGCGAATGGTCGTTTTGACACGTATGGACATTCACACCGTCTCCTGCTATAGTCACGTTTGCATTACTTTGTTGGAGTTTGCTTATCCTGTATCTCGGGCGTGGGGATTTATTTGAATTTTGAGATCATGAGAAAAAAAATGGTGCAGGATCAGATCGTTGCGCGCGGCATTTCCGATCGCCTAGTCATTGAAGCAATGCTGAAGATCCCCCGGCATATATTCGTGCAGGAAGCTTTCGCAGCTCAGGCATACAACGACAAGGCACTCCCGATCGGCGAAAAGCAGACAATTTCACAACCCTACATCGTCGCTTTAATGACCGAAAAGCTGGCTCTATCCGGTACGGAAAAGGTACTGGAAATAGGTACCGGCTCCGGTTATCAGACAGCCATTCTTGCAACGCTGGCCGATAGAGTTTTCTCGGCGGAACGCATTCGCCCTTTAGCACTGCGCGCCCGTAAATGTTTGGATTCTCTAAAACTGTTTAACGTCCAATTGCGCATCAATGACAGCCAGGGAAGCCCGATCGGATGGGAGGAAGAGGCTCCCTTTGACGCCATTATTGTTACCGCCGGAGCACCTGACGTTCCCGCTATTCTCACAGACCAGCTTGCCCCTGGCGGGCGCCTGGTAATCCCGGTCGGCACTGAATCCGACCAGCAACTGATTACAATTGTCAAAAGCGAAGACGGTGAACTGCAGCGCGAATCCTCTGTTTCGTGCCGTTTTGTTCCACTGATCGGCAAACAGGGGTGGCATGCATGAAAACAACCGAATTCGTAGAAAGTCTGGATATGGGCAGCAGCCCCCTTCCTCAGCCTGATTTTAGCGACGAATCCCCTCTGATCGGACTTTCGGCTCTGGCTCTCAATGACATTGAAGAACCTTCCCTGCTTTCTGACGATGCATGTATCGACGATGAGGACGAAGAGGAAATTCCGCTGGTCGAGCTTGAACGTTTTGATGACGCCATCAAGATATATCTTCGTGATATCCAGCGCACCCCGCTTCTGACTGCCGTTTCCGAGAAGGAACTTGCCAAAAGAATCGAAACGGGTGATGAAGCAGCCCGCAACAAGATGATTGAGTCTAACCTGCGCTTGGTTGTCAAAATAGCCAAACGCTACATAAACCGGGGATTGCCGTTTCTTGACCTGATTGAAGAGGGCAACCTGGGATTGATTAAATCTGTCGAGCGCTTCAATCTGGCCAAAGAGTGTCGTTTTTCAACCTATGCAACGTGGTGGATACGCCAGTCGATTGAACGGGCGCTCATCAACCAATCTCGTACAATCCGCCTGCCGGTCCACGTTTCTGACGACATCGGTCGTATGATTCGAGTTACCCGCAAACTTTCCCAGGAACTGAATCGGGAACCGGCCATCCAGGAAATTGCCGACTCCATGAAGGCAAAAATCCAGCATGTTCGCCGACTGATGACGCTGCTACGCCACACATGCTCGATTGAAGCCCCCCTTGGCGATGGCAATGATTTTTCGCTTATTGACACTATTGAAGACTGTTCGATGACTCCTCCGGCAGAGCTGCTTGAAAACATCAATATTTACGAGCTCATTTCCACACACTTCAACAAACTTACTGAACACGAGCAGAAAATCCTGACTCTCCGCTTTGGCCTCGATGACAACGACCCGCAGACGCTGGACATTATCGGCCAACAGTTCGGCGTCACACGGGAGCGCATCCGCCAGATCGAATCAAAAAGCCTTGAAAAGCTGCGAAACTATTACACGCACAACCAGGCATGAATAACATTTCACAAGGAGATCTATTTAATGAACGACCTGAAAAGCATTATCCGGGATATTCCTGATTTCCCTAAAAAAGGGATCATCTTTAAAGACATCACCACGCTGCTTCAGGACGCTCAGTCTTACCAAAAGATGATTGACCTGATTGCCCACCGCTATATCGGCAAACGGATTGATAAAGTGGTCGGAGTTGAAGCGCGCGGTTTTATAATCGGATCGGCATTGGCGTATAAGCTCTGCGCAGGCGTAGTGCTTGTGCGCAAACCGGGCAAGCTTCCCTCCGAAACCTTCAGCAAAACCTACGAACTTGAATACGGCACGGACACTCTGGAGATCCACAAAGATGCGATCAAACCGGGTGAGAGGATTTTGATAGCCGACGACCTGCTCGCCACCGGAGGTACCATGGCAGCAGTCGTTGACATGGTGCAGAGTATGGGGGGGGAGATCGTCGAGTGCTGCTTCATGGCGGAGCTTGATTTTCTGGAAGGGCGCAAGCGATTACCGGAAGGGAAAGTGTTTTCACTTCTGAACTTTTAATTGCTGAAAGAGGTTGAACAGGAGCAACATCTCTGCTATACCACATCAGCTTTTTACACACGTCCCCGTAGCTCAGCAGGATAGAGCACTTCCCTCCTAAGGAAGGGGCCGGTCGTTCGAATCGACTCGGGGACGCCAAATATCAAAAAGGCCATTTTCCTCCGGGAAAGTGGCCTTTTTGATATTTGGCAGGACTGATTGGAAACAGCAATCATATCAGATAGTTTTTTAAAGTGTAGCGCTAGCTATCCACCTGCCCAAGCGGCGTTCAAGTACACCGAATCAAGCAACTTCCGTTTTTCTGCAGGAACTCCGTAGACTCACCGCTAAACTTCTTGCTTAGACATCCGTATTCCTCTTCGCCGTCATCCGCCTCCAATTGTTTCATGCGGCTATGCATGCTCACCGGCTTGCCTCGTGTCATCTGCGGAAATATCCTTTCTTGACGTTTTCTTTATGTGTTTCCGGGGCATTTTGACACCGCCTTAATCCCCTTTTCGATATGCTGTCATTAGGGTAGGCACCACCATGAATACCGGAGAGCGCATCATGAAACTCTATACGTTTGAAACAAAAACCGGCCTGTATCTCGGGCAGGACTTTGGTGACAAATCAGATATCAATATCGGAGAAGGTATAACGGACCTTGCGCCACCGGACTTTAAGCATGGTGAAACTCCGGTGTTTGATTTCAATAACAAACAATGGGTTGTCATTGAAATTGACAAGGTGCGCCCGATGCTGATTCAAAAAGAATGCAGGGACTCCAATGAACCTTGAATCCGATAAAACCAACAGTTCGATGCTACATACGGTTGTCCGGGCACTATTTGGTGCACCGAAGTACCTGAAAGACCCACACCTGTTCCACAAAATGTCGTTAATTCCGATTCTGGCATGGGTTGGGCTGGGTGCAGACGGCCTTTCATCTTCTGCCTACGGTCCGGAGGAGGCCTTCAAGGCCTTGGGAGAGCACACGTATCTGGCGGTCTTTCTCGGTTTGGCTACTGCGCTGACGGTCTTTATCATTTCCTATGCATACTCACGCATCATCGAACATTTTCCTCACGGAGGCGGCGGCTATATTGTAGCCAGCCACATGCTGGGGGAAAAAGCAGGAGTCGTTTCGGGGAGCGCGCTGCTGGTTGACTACGTCATGACCATCACTATCTCCATCGCCTCCTGCTGTGATGCGGTTTTCAGCTACATCCCCAAGGGCTACCACCACTACAAGGTGCCGGTAGCCTGTCTGTTGACGGTGATCTTGATTATCCTCAACATCCGCGGCGTCAAGGAATCCATATCAGTCATGGCACCTATCTTCATGACCTTCGTTGCCAGTCATGTTCTGATGCTGGCCTATGGGGTTTTGACCCATACCGACAAGATCACTCCTCTGGCTGGCGATATACACACCGGCTTAAGTCATGACCTCTCCAGTATCGGCGTCTTCGGCATCTTGCTGCTGTTCGTGCGGGCCTACTCCCTTGGTGGCGGAACGTACACCGGTATCGAGGCCGTCTCCAACGGCCTGCAGATCATGCGGGAGCCCAGGGTACAGACCGGCAAGCGCACCATGCTCTACATGGCCACCTCGCTGGCTTTCACCGCCGGCATACTGTTTCTCTGCTATTCGCTGGTCGGGGTAAAGCCGGTGGAGGGTAAGACCCTCAACGCAGTCCTAGCCGATTCACTCTTTGGAAATTGGCCGATGGGGAACTGGATTTCATTCATCACCATCTTCTCCGAGGGAGCATTGTTGCTGGTTGCAGCGCAGGCAGGTTTCGTTGACGGCCCACGGGTCATGTCCAATATGGCGATCGACTCCTGGTTTCCGCACCGCTTTGCCGCACTGTCGGTGCGCCTGACCATGCGTAACGGCATCCTTCTGATGGGTATCGCCGCCATTGCCCTCCTCTTCTACACAGGAGGTTCGGTATCGGCCCTGGTGGTCATGTATTCGATCAACGTCTTCATCACCTTCTCCCTGTCGCAACTCGGGATGTCGAAATTTTTCGTCCAGCGCCGGAAGGATGACCCGCAGTGGATCCGCCACCTCTCCGTCCATCTGGTTGGGCTTCTGCTCTGCGTAACCATTCTCGCCATTACAACCTACGAGAAGTTTGCCGAAGGGGGATGGATGACCCTGGTAATCACCTCGCTGGTAGTTGGACTCTGCTACATGATAAAGGGGCATTATGTCCGGGTCAAACAAGGGATGAAGGATCTGGACGAGACGCTGCTGGATGTGCCGCTGTCATCTCACGGAGAACCGCCGGCAATCGACCGCAACGCCCCGACCGCCATCCAGTTGGTGTCCGGCTACAGTGGCTTCGGCGTGCACACGCTCTTCTCGATTCTTTCCACCTTTCCCAAGACCTACAAAAATGTCGTCTTTGTCTCGGTGGCTATGATCGATTCGGGATCCTTCAAGGGAGCCGAGGAGGTTGAAGCATTGGAAGCATCCGTGAATACCGGGATGGAAAAGTATGTTGCCATGGCACACAAACTGGGATTTGCCGCCGAGTACCGAACCGTTCTGGCAACCGACGTGGTAGAAAGCGCCGTGGATCTGTGCAAACAGGTAGCCGAGGAGTTCCCCCGTTCAACCGTCTTTACCGGCCAGCTTACCTTCCGCCTGGAGAAGTTTTACCATCGCCTGCTGCACAACGAAACCGCCTTCGCCATCCAGCGCCGCCTGCAGTGGGATGGACTCACTACGGTCATCCTGCCTATCAGGGTGCGTACATGATCGACCATGAATCCAGGGTGCAATGCCATCTTACGTGAAAAAGTGCTTGCCGTTGTGACACGTTTGTTTAGACTGTAGATATGCTACTACGATTTCATACTGAATCACCCCTTCCAAAGAACCGGATGCGACTTGCTGCCAGCTATATATCCGTCTTTATACTGACTCTGGCAGCTACCCTGTTTTGCGAAGCCATTCGTCCGTATGTATCCCCAACCAACATGGTGATGGTTTACCTGGTGGCGGTTGTTCTTGCCTCCCTTTGGCTTGGCCGGAAACAGGCTATCCTGACAGCCGCACTCGGGGTTTTGGCCTTCGATTTTTTCTTTGTTCCGCCACGCTTAACCTTCAATGTCACTGACAAGGAGTATCTCATCACATTTTTGGGACTCTTTGGTGTTGGCGTAATTATCAGTACTCTGGTGACCAACGTTCAGGATCGGGCCGAGAAGCTGAAGGAGCGTGAAGCGGAAACAGCAAGCCTTTATCGCTTGAGCAGAGACCTTGCCATAGCAGCAGATAAGCCGTCCGTACTGTTTTCGATTGTGAAGAACGTAGAAGAGAGTATGGATGCCAACGCAGCATTGTTTTTGGCTGACGGGGAAAAGCTCGGCGTTGCCGCCGCCAGCAACGACTGGGACGTGGACCCTGAAGCAGAAAAAATTGCCCAATGGTCGTTCAAAAGCTTGCGGTCGGCGGGGGCCGGCACTTCAACATTCCCGATGTCAAAAATGCTCTTCATGCCGCTTCAGGTGCTTGGCATTCCTCTTGGCGTTCTCGGTATCAACTTCAACACGGAACCACACAATCGTTTTGAACAAATGCGCCACCTGCTGGAGGCCTTTAGTACACAATCAGCTTTGGCCCTTGAAAGAGTTCGCTTGTCTCAGCAGGCAGAGCATGCTCAGATTCTCAAGGCAAGAGAGAACCTGGAGCGGGCACTTCTCAACTCAGTATCCCACGATCTTCGTACTCCATTGGTCACTATCACGGGAGTATTAAGCACCATACGGGATGAAGAAAATCATCTCAGCGAGAAGAGCCGCCATGACTTGGTGGACACAGCATGGGAAGAGGCCGGCAGACTGAATCGTTTCGTCGGCAATCTGCTCGACATGACCAGACTGGAGGCCGGAGAGTTGAGGCTGAAACTGGAGACATGCGATGTGCAGGATCTGGTAGGTTGTTCACTGGCTTCAGTTGAGCATCGTCTCGGTGCAAGAAGTGTGGATGTACAGTTGCCGTCCGAACTGCTACTAGCCAGAATGGATCTGGTGCTCATGACTCAGGTGCTGGTCAACCTGATTGACAATGCCCTGAAATATTCTCCGCCGGAAAGTCCTATCGAGATAACTGCCCGCTCGGATAACAAGCAGTTGACCATAGAAGTAGCTGATCGAGGTCCCGGCATACCGGCGCATGATTTAGTACATATTTTTGATAAGTTCTACCGAATATCCGTACCTGAAGGAATCAGTGGCACCGGATTGGGGCTTTCAATTTGCAAGGGCATTGTGGAGGCGCATGGCGGTAAAATTCATGCCGAGAACCGTATTTGCGGCGGGTTGAAGTTTGTTGTGCAACTACCACAAGAAGGAGAACGGGATGCCTAAAGAGGATAACCTACCACGCATTCTCATTGTTGACGATGAAGTGTCAATTCAGCGTTTTTTGCATACTACTCTTGATACGGGAGAGTACTCCCTGCATCAGGCCGAAAACGGTCATGCAGCACTGGCAGCTGCGGTGGCAACACATCCGGATATTATTCTACTTGATCTGGGATTGCCGGATATGGACGGTATCGAAGTTTTAAAGAGGATACGGGAGTGGTCGCTCGTTCCAATTATAGTTCTTTCGGTAAGGGACCGTGAGGACGACAAAGTTGAAGCACTGGACGCCGGGGCGGATGACTACCTGAGTAAACCGTTCGGCGTGGCGGAGTTACTGGCACGAATCAGGGGCGCACTGAGACGATCCGTACAACTGACACCTGAGCCGATTTATAAGGTTGACGAACTTGAAGTTGATCTTTCCCGGAGAAGGGTAATGGTTCGAGGCGAAGAAACTCAACTTACCCCTACGGAATATGATCTGTTACGACTATTTGTCATACACGCGGGAAAGGTGCTGACACACGGTCAGATCCTTAAACAAATCTGGGGAATTGGTTATGTTGAACAGCCACATGTGCTACGGGTCAACATAAGTAATTTACGACGCAAGATAGAGGTTGATGCCTCGCGTCCACATTACATAATCACTGAGCCGGGAGTCGGTTATCGTTTACGGGCTTTGGATTATTGAAGTGGACGCCAATGTAACAACGGGCTGCACAGTGCACACCTTTGTGTCCCGTCACATGTTCCGGATATGTTAAATCCGGTGGATTCAGCTAACGGCTTTCCCCTCACCCTGCACATTCTTCAGCCATTTCCCCAATACATTCGTACTATTACAATCGTTGAACCGCAGGCATGCTCCGGCACGTTAGTTGCTCATCTGTATTAACTGTCCAGAAAACACGTGCAGGGGAGCGAGGTGCCGGCACGCTCATCCTCGGCCCCCGCTGCCTTTTTCATCAGGGCAGCACACAGTATGCAGCACACTAACAATTTTTTGAACAATTGCCGCAATAACAGCAAGTTACAACAAACAAACCCACGTTTTAACTGGCGTTATATGCCTTGACAACCGTTAGGAGCGGTGTAGACTTTAGACAAATATCGCAGTTTTTTTCAGAATAGATGGTACCGACAATACTAAACCGCCCGCAAGGGTGGGACGGAAAGCCCAAGGGGTCTTACAGAGACAGCCGGGTTGCCGAAGTATCACTATATTTCAACTACCCGGTGTTTGTTTACACACAATCACGGGAAAAGGGGGCATCATGTTTCGAAAGGCACTATCAGTACTGAAAGTCTCAATGGTTCTAGTAACTGCAACAGCGGCACTGTTTCTGTTCCAGGGGTGCAGTGGCGGTGGCAACAGCGGCAGCCCTGCGCCTACAGGGACGCTAAAGCTCTCGATCACCGACAAGATGAGCGATGAGTTCAACAACGTAGTAATCAGTATACGTGAAATCCGGGTTGTGCCGGCAGGCAGAGAGAACGCCCTGGATAGCGATCCGGCTCTTCCCGTGGTAGTGACCTTTGCCACACCCAAGGTCATCGACGTCATGCAGTTGCAGTTCGTACAGCAAGCACTTGGCGAAGTTGTTCTTCCGACAGGCACCTACAGCCAGATACGCCTGATACTGGAACCAAACCCCAATGGCCAGGGACAGCAACCGTCAAACTACCTTGTGCTAAAATCGGATCTTGCCATCAAGATCCCGCTCACGACTCCCAGCGCTCAGCAGTCCGGCCTGAAAGTCCTCGGACCGCTTGAGATCAAACCTGACGCCATCACCCAGGTGATGATCGACTTTGATCCAAACACCGCAATCGTTGCACGGGGGAACGGTGGCTACAACCTGAAACCGACCGGAATTCGTCTCGTTCAAATGTCTACTACGCTCACAGAGTATGGCTCCATTTCCGGAACGATATTGTCAACATTCAAGGACTGGTCCAGCGCATCCGTTTCCGTAAAACGCCGCGGGGCAATCAATGATGCAGATCCAATTGCGGCCGGTAGAATTTTTTCCAATTATACCGGTGGGGCATGGAAGGCTCCGTTCGCACTATTCGTTCCGCCCAGCTCCCCAACAACCTCGTATAAGACTTTCATAAACGCGAACGGATTCCGTCTTTACTCCTCTTCTTCCGTAAGTGTCATGCAAAGCCGGGCAACAGAGCTTGGATCTATTTCTCTGGTAAGAACTCCTTGAGAAGTCCCCCCTGATATGGACGGTATTCAGGGGGAGATCACACATCAAAAAGATTACCGATTGAAATAAGTCCGCCAGAGGACGCAAAAACGATAGTGGCCGATTTCTAAATGAAATCGGCCACTATCGTTTTTGCACCACGCGTGCCGGGTTATTTCCACTTGTCCGTACCGTAGGGCAAGGGTTTGTCATGGTCTGCTATCCAGGCCGCGATGTCGGCCAAGGGCTTTTCCCCATGCAAATCCCGCAGCAACATATGATACCCCTCCTCATAGAACGCCTTACGGGTTGACTTGGGCATCTTTTCGAGCATAAGGAAAATCGGTTTTTCGGGGATAACCTGATCTTTTTCGCCGTACTGGACCAGGGTGGGTAAACGAATTTTTCCCGCCTGCGCCAATGCCTCGTCCATCAGATTGGAGAGGCCGTACATTGAGTCGATACGGGTGGCCTTGATGACGAGCGGATCGCGCCCCAGTGATCGCAGCATCTCGATGTTATCCGAGGCGGAGATGTGCAGTCCCTTCCCTGTCAACTGCACCCAGGGGAACGTGTGTGACGCAATGGCAAGGAGCCACCGTTGATACCAGGGCATGGTTTCCCGCCCCCAGACAGCCGGTGCCACAAGAATGACGCCGTCAACATCCGGCGGATTGCTCCCGGTCATGGCCACAATAGCCACGGAGCCGCCCATACTCTCACCCAACACATACAGCGGAACTCCGGGATGACGTTTGCGAATTTCCTTTACAAAAAAAGTGAGATCGCTTGAGTATGCCCCTATCCCCGACCACAGTCCACGTCCCGGTGCGCCGCCAAATCCCCGCTGGTCGTAGGCGTAGCTGGCAATACCGTGGCGGCCCAGGTAATTAGCGGGGGAAGCAAAGAAGGTGCTGTAATCGTTGAATCCATGCAGCGCAACGATAACCGCCGTTACCGGACCATCCTGCGGCAGCCAGGTGTGCATCGGTAACATCACCCCGTCAACGGTGACATAATGGGCTTTTTCAACCCTCGGCTCCACGACCTGCTTTCCTGGGAGGTTTACCAGCGGCGTGCAAGCGCAAAACACAAGCAGGATAGTTGCTACCGTACCGGCTATGGATAATTTTCTGACACATGGCATGTTTTTGGTCCGCTTTTACTATGAAAGAATTGACCGCGTACGAACCCTCAAATCAGGCAATGGATAAATAAAACAGGCAATTCAATGGCAGATAATACGACATTGCTGGCAGAGAGAGGTGGTTAAAACCGGACAACGTCAGGTGGAGAACCCGGCAGACAATAGCGGTTTTAACCGATTCATTATACGCCTGAAAAAATAAATTAAACAGCCTGTTATTTTGCTTTGGCGGTGCTATATTACAGTCAGGAGGTAGAAAGAAAATCTGGTTTGGAGGTTTTCAATTATGGGAGATACTCCACCTGAGCGTCACCGAATGTAAGAGTCTTTGACGCTTTGTTGTACCCGAATCAGAAGTGAATCTTCACAAGGAGGCGGTTACCATCGCAAATACTCCACCTGAAAGAAGCACACATAGCTTTGTAGCACTACTCCGAGGGTAGGTAGAATCGGAATACTCCTTGAAAACGGAATCAAATACGCAATAAATAAGTGAAGCCCACCGAAATTTCTGGTGGGCTTTTCATTTATCCGGATTAGTTTTTCAGCTCTTTTACTCAGAAGGTTCATCTGGTATAGTTACCCAATGATTTCACCTTCCTTCTACCATGTAGCGATTTATTCGCTTGTTTCCGTGACCCTGATCGGCGGATTGTTGCTGGCTGCATGGTGGCTGGGCGCCAAACGCACGTCGCTCACCAAGCAGATGCCCTACGAATCAGGTGTTTCCCCCAGCGGCTCTGCCCGTCTTGCCTGGCCTGTTCCGTTCTATCTGGTTGCAATCTTTTTCATTGTTTTTGATGTTGAAGCGGCTTTCATCTTTACCTGGGCCGTAGCATGGGATCTGCTGGGAATTGCAGGACTTGTCCAAATTACGGTATTCATCGCGATCCTGTTTGCCGGACTGATATGGCTCTGGCTAAAAGGAGGCCTTGACTGGGGGCCTTCCCGGGAAAAGGATACGACTCATGGATAGCGAAATTCCCCAGAATGTTATTCTCGCCCGCCTCGACGACCTGATCAACTGGGGACGCGCCAACTCGCTCTGGCCGATGTTCTTCGGCCTTTCCTGCTGTTTTGTCGAAATGATGACCTCATTCACCTCGCGACATGACATCTCTCGCTTCGGGGCCGAGGTTCTTCGCGGTACGCCGCGCGAGGCGGATCTGATGGTGATTGCCGGCACCCCCTTTGTCAAGATGGCCCCCTCGATTCTGCATCTTTATGAACAGATGGCCGAGCCCCGCTGGGTGATGTCAATGGGGAGTTGCGCCAATTCGGGCGGCATGTACGACGTATACAGCGTTGTGCAGGGAATCAACCAGATCCTTCCGGTGGACGTGTACGTGCCGGGCTGCCCGCCACGCCCCGAAGCTTTTATGCAGGGACTGATGCTGCTGCAAGAGAAGATTAAAACGGGTGAGCGTCCGGCCCGACCGGTATTGCACATGCAGGGGGGATGGCAGGGGACGACCGTTCCTGTGCTGGTACCGGGCGAAACAAAATCCAATGACACCCGCGGGACAGGGATGGAGGCGATCAGCATCCGTGGTTCGGCAGCCGGGCATCCCAGGGCGTTTCAGCCCCGTTCTGACGAGATCTGGCGACCCCCGGCTCCGCGTCATGACTTCCCTGATTTCGGCTTGTCGGAAGAACTTGCGCTTCTATTTGAAGCCCAGGTGTCCGTTGACCCGTCTGCAACCGACATGCTGACACTGCGGGCTCCGGCTGCTCACGTCACCGAACTTCTGAAGCACCTGAAATCCCGCTCCGGAGCTTCGTTCAAACGACTGGAAGACATTGCCGCCGTCGATGACTCCTGCCGTCGAAAGAGAAGTGACTATCAAGATTTCACCCTCAACTATCACCTGCTTTCGTTTGACCACCCCGGCTATCTCCGCATAAAGACCGAAATGAGCGGGGAAAGTCCGGAAATCCCTTCCGTAACCTCCGTTTTTCCCGCTGCCAACTGGTACGAGCGGGAAGTTTTCGACATGTACGGCATCCGTTTCGCCGGTCACCCGAATCTGCGCCGGATTCTGATGCCGCACGACTGGGAAGGATACCCGCTCAGAAAGAGCCACCCCTTCCGCGCCACCGAAATGAAGCCCTACACCCTTGACGATGCCCGGCGTCATGCCCCCCTCCCCGCCTCCGATTTTTTCGAGAGGATTAACGAGGGAGAGATGATTCTCAATCTGGGGCCCCAGCATCCGGGTACCCATGGCATTATCCGCTGCATCCTCAAACTGGACGGCGAGGAGATCCGCGATATCGATTTCGACATCGGCTACCACCATCGCGGAGCCGAAAAAATAGCCGAGCGGCAGCACTGGAATCAGTTCATCCCCTACACCGACCGTATCGATTATCTGGCGGGGGTACAGAACAACCTGGCCTACGTCAATTCGGTCGAACGGTTGTGCGGCATCACTGTTCCGGACCGGGCTATCCACATCCGTGTCATGCTGGCCGAACTGTTCCGTATTGCGAGCCATCTGGTCTGGCTCGGTACGTTCACGGCCGATGTCGGTGCGATGACGCCGGTTTTCTATACGTTCACCGATCGGGAGAAAATTTTCGATATCGTTGAGATGATCACCGGGGGGAGAATGCACCCTGCCTGGTTCCGCATCGGCGGTGTTGCCGAAGATCTGCCTGATGGCTGGCAGGAACCGGTGCGCACTCTTCTGGAATGGCTGCCGCCACGTTTGAAAGAGTATGAACAGTTGATCGACGGCAACCCGATCTTTCGGAAGCGGTTGAAGGGGGTCGGCGCCATTTCACTTCAGGAGGCGCAGGAGTGGGGACTTTCAGGGCCAAACCTTCGTGCATGCGGATTCGAGTGGGATCTGCGACGCAAAATTCCGTACTGCGGCTATGATCGTTTTGATTTTGAGATCCCGACTGCGGAAGGGGGAGACTGCTGGGCGCGCTATCAGGTACGGATGCAGGAAATTCATCAATCACTTCGAATCGTCGCTCAGGCCATGAGGGAAATGCCGGAGGGACGTTTCATTACCGACGACTATCG
This sequence comes from Pelobacteraceae bacterium, assembly GCA_041675485.1. GTDB lineage: Bacteria > Desulfobacterota > Desulfuromonadia > Geobacterales > Pseudopelobacteraceae > JACRCG01. The sequence goes on from JBAYTT010000011.1 coordinate 19,598, forward strand.
GTATGTACTGCCACAGAAGCGGGACGCGTTACAGAATATCGAGTCGCTGATCCATCATTTCGTCAACAGCACCCGCGGCATGTCCCCTCCGATGGGTGAGAACTACAGTGCCATTGAGGCTCCCAAGGGTGAAAACGGTTACTTCGCGGTTTCGGACGGCCTTTCAATCCCCTATCGCCTCCGCATCAAAACCCCCAGTTTCCCCCATATCCAGGCCCTGCCGGTTATGAGCCGCGGCTGGCTGCTTGCAGATTTTCTCGCTATTCTGGGATCGGTGGATTTTGTACTGGCCGACCTTGACCGGTAAACAAACTTTCATTTATTCCTGGGTTTTCTCGTAAATCTCGGCAAAATCGTCCTTGATCTCGTCAAACGCGGCAAGAACTTCCGGATCAAAATGTTGCGGCAATGTACGACCATCGCCACTCAGGATAATGTTGCAGGTTTTGGCGTGATCAAAAGCCGGCTTGTAAACCCGGCTGCTGCGCAGGGCGTCATACTGGTCAACCAGCATGACGATCCGCCCCTCCAAAGGTGTTTCCTCCCGCTTCAAACCGGCAGGATATCCGGTGCCGTCCCAGCGTTCATGATGTGTGGCGGCAATAACAGCCCCCATGATAAGCATGCGGTGGGGCGACCCCTTCAGAATCCGCTCACCGATCGTCGTATGCTGCTTGATGATGGTGAACTCTTCAGCCGTCAAGGCACCCGGTTTCAGCAAAATCGAGTCGGGGATGCCGATTTTGCCGACGTCATGCATGGCACTGGCCACCGAAATATCGTTAACAAAGCTGTCATCCATGTTTAGATGGAGAGCCAGGCGCTTGGCATACATGCCTACTCTCGAAATATGCAGGCCGGTGTCTTCATCGCGCAGCTCGGCAGCGGCCGTCAGTCGTTCGATGATTTCCCTGCTCATATGGGTGATCTCATCCAGCGCCGCATTGAGTTCGGCTGTTCGTATTTCGACCGTGCGTTCCAGTTCCGCCTTGTAGTTCTTTTCGATCTGGGTCAGACGTTTGAAATTAACCCCTTTTTCGACCGTATGAACAAGTGCCGGTGGTCGATAGGGCTTGATAATGAAATCAAAGGCGCCTTTCTGAATAGCTTTGACCGCCACATCAAGATCCGCATACGCAGTCATCAGCACAACCGGCGTTTCCTTGTCAAGAAAGCGAATCTTTTCCAGCAGTTCAAGCCCATCCATAATCGGCATATTGATATCGGTCAGCACCAGATCAACCGGTTCCATCACAAACTGCCTGACCGCTTCCCGGCCATTCGAAAAAGCACGCACTGAAAATCCGAATTCAGTCAGCAACGTCGTGACACTCTCCAGAACAAAGCGGTCATCATCAACCACAAAAATTTTGCCACCGTTGTTATTATTCATTTTTCCAGTACCTCACGAATTTTCATCAACAACTCTTTTGGGGTGAAGGGCTTTGACAGGTAGTGCATCCCCTCTTCCACCCCTCCCTGACTGACCACCACATCATCTGCATACCCGCTGCAAAAAAGAATCCGCATCTTCGGATCAATGCATCGTATGGCATCATATACCTCACGGCCATTCATTTTCGGCATAATGACATCAAGGATCACCAGACTGATACTCCCGCTCTGTTCGCGGAACTTCTCCAAAGCATCCTCGCCGTTAATCGCCTCAATAACCGAATAGCCAAATTCTTCCAAGATCTCCCTGGCAAGCACGCGGGAAATTTCATTGTCTTCAGCGAGCAGGATGGAGCTTTCTCCACGAGCAGCCTCAATCTTTTCCGGCATCTTTTCCTCATCGGTAACATCAGGGACCGAATCCAACAGCGGCAGATAGATCCTGAAAGTCGTACCAAGTCCGATTGAGCTATTACAGAGGATATACCCGTTATGCTTCCTGATGATTCCGTAGACAATTGAAAGGCCCAGACCGGTTCCCTTGCCCAGTTCCTTGGTCGTATAAAACGGTTCAAAGATATGCTTGGCAATCTCGGCATCCATCCCCCCCCCATTGTCCGTGAATGTCAGAAGAGCATATCTGCCAGGCTTTCCGAAACCTGTGGCAAGGACAAAGTCCGAGTCAATAGAAACCGCTTCGGTTGTGATGACAATCGTCCCCCCCTGTTGCAGGGCATCACGGGCATTGGTTGACAGATTCATCAATACCTGCTCGATCTGCCCGCTATCGGCCAATACCGGCAACCCAGTTTGTTCAAGGTTTATTTCAAGATGAATATCCTCGCTGATCAACCGCAACAGCAATTGGTGGACACGGTTGATAATTTCATTCAAATCGACAACAACAGGGTTCGAAGCCTGCTTGCGGCTGAAGGCCAGGAGCCCCTGGGTAAGAGTTGCGCCGCGCTCCGCGGTGGCGGCAATCTGCTCGGCGTTCTTTTTCAAAGGGCTGCCATCGGGAAGTTTGAGTTGCATGATACTGGCATAGCCGACAATAGCAGTCAGAATATTATTGAAATCATGGGCGATGCCGCCCGCCAGCTGCCCGATTGCATCCATTTTCTGGGCATGCCGGAGCTGTCCCTCCAATTGTTTATGTTCGGTAATATCTTCTTTAATGGCTATGAAATGGGTTATGGCATAGCTGTTGTCTCTTATCGGAGCAATCAGAGCCTGTTCCCAGTAGAGATCGCCATTCTTCTTGCGATTATGGAATTCGCCGCGCCATTCACGTCCGGAGAGGATTGTTTCCCATAATTGCTTGTATTCCTCGTTACTGGTGTCTCCCGTTTTGAGAATACTCGGGTTCCTGCCGACCGACTCCTCGAAACTGTAGCCGGTCAATGCGGTAAAATGAGGATTGACATATTCAATTGTGCCAAAGGTATCGGTAATTACAATTGAAGCAGGGTTCTGCTCCACCGCCACCGAAAGCTTGCGCAGATGTTCTTCGATCCGCTTTCGCTCGGACAATTCCCGCTGTGATTCTTCGTTGAGCCTGGCATTCTCCAGCGCCAGCGAGGCCAATTCGCCAAACTGATCAAGTAGCTCCATCTGCTGATCGTTAAAAACGACACCCTGGTCGATAAAAGCCAGCCCGAGCACCCCGACCACTTCGTCACCGACCTTAAGCGGCACGCCTGCCATGGCGTGAAGAGCATTACGATCTTCATCCGGGAGACGCCCGTCCCAAAGACTGTAATCATCAACTTTTATCGGCTCTCCCGAGTCCCAGACACGCCCCGATATCCCCTCCCCCGGCTTGACCGAGTGGTGGTTCAGCGAGTCATAGATCCCGCTCTGATACACCATATTCATTTCAGTACCAAAAGCGTTTACAAGGTAAAGAAAGCAGTGCTCCGTACCGACCAGCCTTCCCGAACGGGAAACAATCGCTTGCAGGACACTGGCAACATCCAGCCGTTTTATCAGCCCCAGTGTGGTTTCATGCAAGGCTTGCAGATATTCGTTCTGACGATGCAACTGTTCGTCTGCCCGTTCACGTTTTTCAAGATCATCTTCCAGCTTGCTCCGTTGAAGATCACTCTCGCGCACGAGCTGATTGAATGCCTCCCCCAGGGTTTCGACTTCATCGCCGTCCTGCGTCTGGAACAGGCGTTCTTCACCGCTCTTTCTCGGCAATTCTTCAACATGGCGGGTAAGCTTGATGATCGGATCCGTCATTTTATGCAGATAACGCCGCATAAACCAGAACAGCGCCAATGAGATGATCGGTAACGCTATAAAAATAGCACTTCTGATTTTGTATGCGGGGGCATACGCCTCGACCATGGGATAATTGGCACCCAGAATCCAGTTCTTTGTCTTGAGGTGCTTAAATGTAGCCAGGGTATGCAGACCACGGCTGTTCACGGTTTCTCCGCTGCCTTCAAATCCGGCCAGAGCCCGGTCCAAAAGCATATTGGCGCCGGCTGGAATATCATTTTTCATAATGCGGGATGTATCAGGGTGAAGTACAATCAAACGATCGCGATTGAACAGAAATGCATACCCGCTCTTGCCCATTTTAACGCTCGCAAGCCTGCCGAGGAAAGCTGATTTGTTCAGATCCACACTCCCCCCCAGCACTCCCAGCAGAGTACCGTTGCGGTCAACGATCGGGGCGGTGAACATGACCGCGGGGTGGTGATGTTGCTGCGACGACACGTAGGGTTCGGAAATAAACGGCTTACGGGTTGCAATGGTCTGCTTGAGGTATTCCCGAAATGAAAAATCCGTGCCTGCCCGTTCCAGGCCAAGCGGCAGCTCGGCTACCATCCTGCCTTCAGGATTGAATATGAACAGTCCGTTGTCGAAGTCCAGCAGGTGTTCGTCCTGTTGTTCCAGGTAGAGCAGAGCTTTCCGGGGCTCCTTCATCATCTCGGAGGTGATTTTCCCGGCGACTGAAAGCAGGATTTTGTTATTGTTGGCAATGCTCCAGTCAATATCTTCTGCAAGAACGGAAACGATCTGGTACTGCTGCTGTGAAACGGTTTCTTTAATGTATTTCTGCATGAGAGAATAAATCAACAGAAGCAGGCACGCGAACAGAAGTGTTATCGCCATCGGGAAAAACAGGGTAACTTTGGTTTTCAGGGTAAACGACTTCATATTCATACCTTTGCCTTGTCGTATCGGTTGACAAACGTAATCGGAACGATACCACAGAATCCAAAGGGTTTCTATTCGGAATCGCGGCCGAATCAATGTACGTACTGTACATGTTCTGACCATCTTTTCTTTGGACAAGAGCCGGTCCATGCAGTAGTATGGCAAAATTTACCAGGAACAACAGGAGCATTCAAGAGTGGACAAACTGATCATCAAAGGCGGAAAAAAACTTAAGGGCGATGTAACCGTCAGCGGTTCCAAAAACGCCTCACTCCCGATTTTTGTCGCGACGATTCTTGCGCCGGGAATCAACCAGATCAGCAATGTGCCGTTCCTGCGTGACATCAACACTACCATTAAAGTGCTTGAATCACTCGGCTCGCAGGTAGAAGGCAACGGCAATATTGTCAGAATCGATACAACCAACATCATCAGCCATGAGGCTACCTACGATCTTGTCAAAACCATGCGCGCCTCGGTGCTTGTGTTGGGGCCGCTTCTGGCCCGCTTCGGCAAGGCACGGGTTTCGTTGCCGGGCGGCTGCGCTATCGGAGCACGTCCGATTAACCTCCACCTGAAAGGGCTTCAGGCTCTTGGTGCCGAGATAACACTTGAGCATGGCTATGTAGAAGCAAAGTGCCGGCGACTCAAAGGAGCCCGCATCAATTTCGACGTTTCAACTGTCGGCGGCACTGAACACCTGATGATGGCCGCAGCGACCGCAAAGGGTGAAACCCTGCTGGAAAACGCCGCCAGAGAACCGGAAATTGTCGATCTGGCCCTGTACCTGAATCGCATGGGAGCAAAGATTGAAGGGGCCGGCACCGACACCATCCGGATTCAGGGTGTGTCCGAGCTTTCGGCAGCCAGTTACGAAGTCATGCCGGACCGGATCGAAGCAGGCACCTTCATGATCGCGGCTGCGATGACCGGTGGTGATATCCGAATCCACAACATGAAACTGGAGCATCTTGATGCGCTCGCGTTCAAGATGCAGGATGCGGGGGTTGAAATCACCAGCCGCGACGGCGTGGTGAGGATCAAGTGCCCCAAGAGGGTCAAGAGCGTCAACATCAAGACGCGCCCCTACCCAGGGTTTCCGACCGATATGCAGGCCCAGTTCATGGCCATGATGTGCGTGGCGGATGGGGCCAGCGTCATCTCGGAAAATATCTTTGAAAACCGCTTCATGCACGTATCCGAACTGCAGCGTTTTGGCGCCGACATAACGGTGGAAGGGAATACGGCAACGGTCAAAGGGGTCAAGAAACTGTCCGGAGCTCCGGTCATGGCGACAGACCTGCGGGCCTCCGCTTCGTTGATCCTTGCCGGACTGGCAGCTGAAGGCCCTACCGAAGTCACCCGCATTTATCATCTGGATCGTGGCTACGAGTCGATCGAGAAAAAATTTGCCGCCCTTGGCGCGGACATCCAGAGGGTTAAGGAATGAATAACTGGATCACCATAGCCATACCAAAAGGTCGCATCCTTGAAGAGTCGGTCGAGATGTTCGGCCGGATCGGCATCGACTGCCGCGAACTGCTCTCCGATTCGCGCAAGCTGATCTTCGAAAATCAGGAGCAGAAGATTCGCTATATGATCGTGCGTGCTACCGACGTTCCGACCTACGTGGAATACGGCAGCGCCGATCTCGGCATCGTCGGCAAAGACACCCTGATGGAGCAGTGCAAGGATGTCTACGAACCGCTCGATCTGAAATTCGGCTATTGCCGCATGATGGTCGCCGAACCGGCCAATCTGGCAAAAGTCGACGACCCCTCCTGCTGGTCGCACATTCGCATCGCCACCAAATACCCCCATGTGACGGAACAGTATTTCGCATCAAAGGGTGTTCAGGTAGAGATTATCAAGCTTTACGGTTCAATTGAGCTGGCGCCGCTGGTCGGCCTGTCGGACCGGATCGTCGATCTGGTTTCCACCGGAGAAACGATGCGTCAGAACGGCCTGGTCGAGGTAGAAACCATTGCCGAGATCACCACCCGCCTGATTGTGAACCGGGCCAGCCTGAAAACCAAAAACGACCGTATTTCAAAAATAATCCAGGGGTTGGAGCAACTGCTCCAGTCACACTGAGCAAGGCACCATATGCTTTTTCTCGACATTACCGATTCCTGTTTTACTCAAAAATTTGATGCCATTCTTTCACGCGGAGAAGAAACCGGACGCGAAGTAGAGCAGACCGTACTTGGAATTATTGCGGATGTCCGTCAGCGTGGAGATGCCGCGGTACTGGAACTGACACGCCGTTTCGACCACATGGATGCCGCCTCGATGGCAGAATTGGAGGTCTCCGCGGCGGAAATTGAAGCTGCTTTTACCCAGGTTTCCGCCGAAGAGATCGCCGCACTCAAGCTGGCCTGTGAGCGGGTTGCACGTTTCCACGAGAAACAGAAGCAACAGACCTGGATCTCCACGGAAGAGCCTGACATCATGCTGGGACAGAAGGTTACCCCGCTATCCCGGGTCGGCATCTACGTTCCGGGAGGCAAGGCAAGTTATCCGAGCAGCGTCATCATGAACGCCGTACCGGCCCGTGTGGCTGGGGTCGGCGAAATAATCATGGTAGCCCCTTCTCCCGGCGGCGAGATCGGCCCCCACGTACTGGTGGCCGCCAGTCTTTCCGGCGTTGACCGCATCTTCCGGATCGGCGGAGCGCAAGCCGTTGCAGCGCTGGCGTACGGTACGGCGACAATCCCGCAGGTTGACAAGATCACCGGGCCGGGCAACATCTATGTCGCCACCGCCAAGAAACTTGTCTTCGGGCAGGTCGGCATCGACATGATCGCCGGACCGAGCGAGATCCTGGTAATCAATGACGGCAGCGGCAACCCGGCTCATATCGCAGCCGATTTGTTGTCACAGGCGGAACATGATGAGCTGGCTTCATCGATCCTGATAACAACGAGCCGTTCTTTTGCACAAGAGGTTGCCACCGAAGTGGAGCAACAGTTGTCAACACTCTCCCGCGAAACAATCGCCCGTGCCTCCTGGGAAAAGTATGGGGCGATCATCGTAGCCAACACGCTGGATGAAGTCATCGCGTTCTCCAACCGCATCGCACCGGAGCATCTGGAACTTGCCGTTGCCGACCCGTTTGCAATTTTGTCGCAAATCACCAACGCCGGAGCAATCTTCATGGGGCACTGGACTCCCGAGGCTGCCGGAGACTATCTGGCCGGACCGAATCACACCCTGCCGACCGGAGGCACTTCCCGCTTCTTCTCACCACTTTCGGTGGATGACTTTGTCAAGAAATCCTCGATCGTCTATTTTTCAAAAAGTGGACTGCAGAGATTGGGAGCCGACATCGTCAGAATCGCTGAACTGGAAGGATTGGAAGCACACGGCCGGTCGGTAAGCAGCCGGCTCGACACTAAAAAACAGGAATAACCATGAACGTACTCCGACCCAACATCGCCGCAATGGACGGCTATGTCCCCGGTTTCCAGCCTGACGACATTGCCTCGTGGATCAAACTTAACACCAACGAAAATCCCTATCCGCCATCGCCAAAAGTAGTGGAAGCCATCCTGGCTGAACTTGGCCATGACGGTGCATCACTACGTGCATATCCAAGCGCCTCCTGTCAGAAGCTGCGGGAAGTGGCTGGCAAACTGTACGGTTTCGATCCTTCCTGGATCATCATGGCCAATGGCTCGGACGAAGTGATCAACAACCTGATCCGGGCGTGTGCCGGCCAGGGACAGGAAGTCGGCTACGTACATCCATCCTACTCTTACTATGCAACCCTGGCAGAAATTCAGGGTGCCACGGTCTGCACCTACGGCTTGACCGATGACTTCCGCATTGAAGCCTTCCCGGAGTATTACAACGGGAAAGTGTTCTTTCTGACGACTCCCAACTCTCCGCTCGGTTTTGCTTTTCCACTGCACTACATTGACGAACTGGCCCGGAACTGCGGCGGGATTCTCGTGATCGACGAAGCCTACGCCGACTTTGCCGATGGCAATGCTCTTGAATTGGTGAAGAAATATGAAAATGTTGTTGTTACGCGCACTCTTTCGAAAAGCTATGCTCTGGCCGGCATGCGGCTCGGCCTGGCCATTGCCCGTCCGGAAATAATCGCAGCACTGGACAAGATCCGCGACCACTACAATCTTGATCGTTTGGCACAGGCGGCGTGTGGTGCCGCTCTGCAGGACCAGGCGTACTTCCGCGAATCGTGCCGCAAAATAATCGAGACCCGTGACTGGTTTTCAAAGGAATTGACCGTAATCGGTTACAAAGTCATCCCATCGCAAGGAAACTTTGTCTTTGCCTCACCGCCTGACAAAAATGGTAAACGTGTTTATGACGGCTTGTTTGCACAGAAAATTCTGGTACGCTTGCTTTCGGATCCTTTGCTGGCCCATGGCCTGCGGATTTCTATCGGAACTCGTGAAGAAATGGAAACGACACTCGAAGCCCTCAAGAAAATCGGTTAAAGGAGATCGACATGCCTCTCAAGGATATGTACGAACATTGCGGACAGTGTGGATTCATCTATGCCAGGGTAGATACCGAGGGATGGGGTAAAAACAGCGCACGGCGGATCATGTGTCCGGTCTGCGGTTGGACAGCCTACGAAGAAATCAATTGGGAGAGCGGGGAACCTGAAGTAGTCAAACGCAACATCGCCAAGGGATACGGAGCCTTCCGCCTGCTTCCCCCCGGTGGGTACTGCGGCTACAATGCCTTCCACGAGCATCCGTCAATAGAAGTTCTCAATGCGCTTGTGGAACTCCTTTCCGTCAAAGGCTGGAAAGGGTATATTTCATTGTGGAATGATGACACCCAAAAGGCCACTCTTGTTCATGGCAGCCCCCTGAGCAAGTTCGACCTGCTGAAACAAAAATTGTCCGAGGAGTTATATCATGAGCCGAACAGCGACGATAGAACGAGTAACGAAGGAGACCAGGATAAGGTTGTCGCTTACGGTTGATGGTTCCGGGAATGCCGCCATCTGCACGTCGGTACCGTTTCTCGACCACATGCTCAATCTCTTTGCCCGCCACGGGTTATTTGATCTGGATGTTGAAGCCAGCGGCGATATCGATATTGATTTTCACCATACGGTTGAAGATATCGGCATCGTCTTGGGCGAGGCATTCAAGCAGTCGCTGGGAAAGAAAGAAGGAATCCGCCGCTATGGCCAGGCAACCGTGCCGATGGATGAAACATTGGCCAGCGTGGCGGTTGACATCTCCGGAAGACCGTATCTCGTGTATCATGTCAACTTGCCGAAAGTGAAAATTGGCGAGTTCGATGTAGAACTGGCGCGGGAATTTTTTCAGGCATTTGTCAATAACTGCGGCCTTAACCTTCATATCAATGTCATGTATGGCGACAATGTCCACCACATCATCGAAGCATGCTTCAAGGCGTTTGCCCGGGCGTTGGACACCGCCAGTCAACTTGACCCACGCGTCGAGGGAGTCATGTCAACAAAAGGCGTACTTTGATTGAATTTGTACTTTTCACGTACAAAGGGCGGCCCGAATATTCGGTGCCGCCCTTTGTCGTTTATATGGACTGAAATACTATTTTATTTCCTTCAGCATAACCCTGGCTTTCTTGGCTTCTTCACTTTTCGGGAATCCTTCTATCAATTTTTTCAAAACAAATTTGGCACTCTTGGCATCCTTGATTGCGTTAAAGGACATCGCCTGCTTCAACATGGCTGCAACAACCTTTTCCTTGCCGGGAAAGTTCTTGATGACTTCCTGATAGGACAAGATCGCCGATTCATAATTTTTTTCGCTGTAGTAGGTTTCACCGATCCAGTACTGAGCGTTGGCAGCCAACTCATGCTTGGGATTCTGCTCAAGAAATTTTGTAAACTGATCCCGCGCCGTCGCAACATCACCCGTCTTAAGCAAGTCAAGCCCCTTCAAATACAGTGCATCAGGAGCAGATGCTGCTTCATCCTTTTTTATCTTGGCCATTTCAGCCATTTTTTTTGTGAGTACGTCAAGCAGGGTCTGCTGTTTCAGAATACGTTCCTCAAGAGCAATAATGCGCTTGTCGGCATCCTCGCGATATCGGGCCAGATCCTCGGCAGGTTTCTTTACGGCCAGAGCAGTATCGTCAACCTTGCCGCTCAGAGCCTGCATTTCACTCTTGGTGCTGTCAATCGAGGCCTGGATGTCGGCGGACATCTTTCTGACGGAAGAGACATCTGTCTTAAAACCCTTTTCAATCTCTCCGGCACTTACCTTTGATTCTTCCCGGACGCTTGCAAGATCCCGGTCCATTGAAAAAAGACGTGTTTTTATTGAGTCGATGTCATTGCGGACATTATCAAGCGCCCCCTGCGAAGCACATCCAGCAAGGGACGACACGGCGAGCAACACCAAGACCTTCATATATTTCATACCGGAACTCTCCTGTCTTTATATACCTGCGTCGCACATATACCACGTGTGAATACTGTTGACAAGTGTCAGCAGCAGAGGGATCAATCAGCAAACTTTCGATAAGAAGGACTGGGCAGACCGATGTTTGCACTTGACAAAAACAGGTCATTCCATTAACTATCTACCGTTTTTGGGCCATACCGCTAGAATGCCACCGATTGGCTATTCATATTTGACAGGAGGAAGTTAAAAAATGGAACAGTAAGCAGTAGTTTTTGCCCTGGCCTGTGCCGCCGCAGCCGTTATCTACGGCCTGACAACGGCAAGCTGGATTCTGGGTCTGCCGCAAGGCAATGACCGGATGAAGCAGATAGCCGCAGCGATTCAGGAAGGGGCCGGCGCCTACATGAAACGCCAGTATACCATCATTGCAGTGGTTGGCGTGATCATGTTCATCGCACTGTTTGCAACTCTCGGCGCCAAGACTGCAATCGGATTTGCCGTCGGTGCACTTTTTTCGGGTCTTACCGGTTTTATCGGCATGTTCGTTTCGGTCCGCGCCAATGTGCGCACGACTGAAGCGGCCAAGTCCGGTATCACCAAGGCCCTCAACGTTGCTTTCAAGGGCGGCGCAATCACCGGAATGCTGGTGGTCGGTCTCGGCCTGTTAGGTGTTGCCGGATACTACATGGTACTTCTGAAACTGATGCCAGACGCACCGGTTAAGGATGTAGTAACCCAACTGGTAGGCCTCGGCTTCGGAGGCTCACTGATCTCCATCTTCGCCCGTCTGGGCGGCGGCATTTTCACCAAGGGCGCTGACGTCGGCGCTGACCTGGTGGGCAAGGTTGAGGCTGGCATCCCCGAGGATGACCCTCGCAACCCGGCCGTTATTGCCGACAACGTCGGCGACAATGTCGGCGACTGCGCCGGTATGGCCGCCGACCTGTTCGAAACCTACGCCGTAACGCTGATCGCTGCAATGCTGTTGGGAGCCATCACCTTTGTCGGCAATGCCGGCGCCGTCAGCTACCCGCTGATACTGGGCGGCATCTCGATCATCACCTCCATCATCGGCACATACTTTGTTAAGCTTGGCTCCAGCGGCAAAATCATGTCAGCCCTTTACAAAGGGTTGATCGCCTCAGCCGTGCTCGCCTGCATCGCCTTTTACTTCGTCACGGCGCAGATGTTCCCGGCTGGCCTCACCAACGCCGCCGGCGTAACCTTCAGCTCCATAAACCTCTTCATCTCGGCAATCGTCGGCCTGGTCGTAACCGGAGCAATCTTCTGGATTACCGAGTACTACACCGCCACCGAGTACGGCCCTGTTCAGCACATCGCCCAGGCATCCACTACCGGTCACGGTACCAACGTCATCGCCGGTCTGGGCGTTTCCATGAAGTCAACCGCCGCTCCGGTGATCGTCATCGCAGCCGGCATCGTAGTCTCCTTCCAGTGCGCCGGAGTCTACGGCATTGCCATCGCCGCCGTATCGATGCTCTCGCTGACCGGTATCGTCGTGGCAATGGACGCTTACGGCCCGATTACCGACAACGCCGGCGGTATCGCCGAAATGGCTGAGCTTGACGACTCGGTTCGCGCTGTCACCGACCCGCTGGACGCAGTCGGGAACACCACCAAGGCCGTCACCAAGGGATATGCCATCGGTTCAGCCGGTCTGGCCGCCGTCATTCTCTTTACTTCTTATGTCGATGAACTAAACCACGCTCTGCAAACAGCCGGTAAGGAACTCATCATGTTCGACCTCTCCGATCCCTATATTATCGTAGGCCTCTTCATCGGCGGAATGCTCCCTTACTACTTTGCCGCACAATGTATGGAAGCGGTCGGTAAAGCGGGTGGAGCGGTTGTTGTCGAAGTCCGTCGTCAGTTCCGCGAGATCAAGGGCATCATGGAAGGTACCGGCAAACCGGATTACGCTGCCTGCGTCGATATCGTCACCAAGACAGCCCTGAAAGAGATGGTTATTCCCGGTCTGATACCGATTCTTGCTCCCGTTATCGTCGGCTTCACCCTTGGTCCCAAGGCTCTGGGCGGGGTAATCGTCGGCACAATCGTTACCGGTATATTTGTTGCCATATCCATGACAACCGGCGGCGGCGCCTGGGATAACGCCAAGAAATACATCGAAGACGGCCACCACGGCGGTAAAGGTGGCGAAGCTCACAAGGCTGCCGTTACCGGCGATACCGTCGGCGACCCCTACAAGGACACCGCAGGTCCGGCAATCAACCCGATGATCAAGATCATCAACATCGTGTCACTTCTGATTGTGCCGCTTCTGGCCAAAATGATGTAGTTCCTGACACATTATTGCTTCAGCCAGGCGGTACGGGTTTCCCCCGTACCGCCTTTTTCTTTGCTTTCAGTGTCAAAAGGGTTATAATCCGCCAGTTTTATATCTAATTCCGATTTCAAACAGAGATGAAACCAAAACGATGTGGGTGTAGCCCGTGAAGTCGTACCAGGAGCAGGTTGATGTACGGCAGTACGATCCTGCAAAGAAAGTGCTTGATTTGAAATTGGATGGCACCAACCATCTGAAAGGTTATAATTTATATGAGTTCAACCGTAAGTAAGAAAATGCTGATTAATGTCATGCACCCCGAGGAAACTCGTGTGGCCATCGTTCACGATGGCCGCCTGATGGAGCTGAACATAGAAATCAGCGGCAAGGAACAGATCAAGGGCAACATTTACAAAGGCGTCGTCCTTCGGGTAGAACCGGGGCTCCAGGCTGCATTCGTCGACATCGGCCGCGCCAAGCCCGGATTTCTGCAGATCGGCGAGCTACACCCGGATTACTGGGAGTGGCGCGATGACATTCCGGAGGAACAACGCAAACGCCGCCCCCGGATTCAGGAGGTATTGCGACGCGGCCAGGAACTGGTGGTTCAGATTGAGAAGGACGAACGCGACAACAAGGGTTCGGCGCTTACCAGTTATCTCTCACTGCCGGGGAGGTACATGGTCATAATGCCGGGGAGCGATTCAACCGGCATCTCCCGGAAGGTCGAGCAGGAGGGAGCCCGCAAGAAATTAAAAGAAATAGTTGGCGAAATGAGTATTCCTGAAGGGATGGGATACATCATCCGCACTGAAGCGGTGGGGCGCACTCCTGAAGAATTGCAGAAGGATTTTACCAATCTGACCGAGTTGTACGAATCGATCAAACGGAGGGCTTCCGAAATAAAGGGGGCTGGAGAAATTTATCGCGACAGCGGGCTGATCATTCGCACCATACGTGACTATTTTTCTGATGACATTGATGAGGTCCTGGTTGACAGCAAGGATGCCTATCGCGAGGCCAAGGAGTTTTTCCGTGACACCATGCCGGCCTGTGAAAAGCGGGTCAAGCTGCACAAGGAAAAGCGGCCGATCTTTTCCCGTTTTCAACTTGAAGAGCAGATAGACCAGATCTACGAAAAACGGGTACCGCTCCCGTCCGGCGGCTCGATTATTATCGAACCGACCGAGGCATTGGTTTCCATAGATGTCAATTCGGGTAAGTCCAGCGGAGAACGGGGCATCGAAGACACCGCCTTCAAGGCGAACATGGAGGCTGCCGAAGAGGTTGCCAGACAATTGCGTCTGCGCGATCTGGGCGGTCTGATTGTAATCGACTTCATCGATATGCGCGAAAACAAGCATAACAGCGAGGTTGAGAAGACTCTCAAAAACGCCCTCAAAATAGATAAAGCCCGCGTCAACGTCGGCCGCATTTCACAATTCGGCATCATGGAAATGTCGCGTCAGCGGATTGCCAAAACCCTGAATGATGCCATCCACCTCGAATGCCCTCACTGCGAGGGACGCGGCAAGGTAAAATCAGTTGAAGCCATGGCGGTCTCCTTCCTGCGCAAGGTTCACGCTGCTGCCGCAAAGGGAACCGTTGCGGAAGTACGCGGCGGGTTACCTCTGGAAGTAGCCTATTACCTGCTCAATCGGAAAAAACGCGAGTTGACCCAGATTGAAAACGATTACGAGATTGAAGTAACCGTCAAAGGCAAAACGTCTTTCCTGCTCAATCAACTGGAGCTTGAAACAGTAAAACGTGAAAAGCCGCACCTTGAGGACGTACTTAAAAGCGAGGCAGAAGCGGAGGAAGCCCATAAACCGGGTGTTTCGCATTCCCCTGCCCCGCAGGCCGTAATGGATGAGGAGCAAAAAACTGAAGTTGCCGCTCCGGTCGATGGTGTAAAAAAGCGGAAGCGGCGCAAAAAGAAGAAGAAATCTGCCGGCGATACTGTTCATGATGCGTCGATGCCCGACCAGACCGAAGCTGAGAGTACGCATGATGACGAACCTCACATGAAAGATGCACCTGAGGCTGCAGTCGATGGTAGTGTTTTGGAAACGGGCGACAGCGCAGCAGACCAATCATTGAAACCCAAAAAACGGAAGCGGCGCCGGAGCAGAAGTAAAGCTCACAAGGGGCAGGAGCACTCGCCTGAAGATGCTTCAGCAACTCCAGTTCCCGACTCTGCAGTACCGGAGGAAACACCCGCTGCTCTTGTTCAGCCTGAAACCGCAACCGCTGAGACCAAACCGGCCAGACCGCGGGCGCCACGCAAGAAAAAACCGGTCACCGCTGTCGAAGTTGCCGTAACTTCTGAAGCTCTCGTTGAAGCGGCACCTGGTGCCGATGCTCAACCGGAACAGAAAAAACCACGGCGCAAGCCGGCCAAAAAGAGTGTTGAAAAGGGTGCGACCGAAACCGAACCGCTCCCGGTCATTGTTGCAGAAAAAACCAAACCGGTTAAACGGGCTGCAGCACCGAAACGGCCCAAAAAGATCCCGGAAAACCAGTAAATCAATGTCAGGCCGTTCTTCGAAAACCATCCTTTTTTCTTGACCTGAACGGTGGTTGACTATATTTTTATCTGCTTGATTCTAAGACATTTTTTGACGTGAAAGGTTAAATCTCCACCATGGAAGAACTCAGTGAACTCCTGCTCCAAAGGCGCCGCAAGGTTGATGCGCTGTGGGAAGCAGGCATAAACCCCTACCCTAATGACTTCAAACCGCAGCACACTTCGGCCGAAATTGTTGCCACATATGGCTCCATGGAAGAACTTGACGCCACTGATGCTAACCTAACCGTTGCCGGACGTATTCTTGCGCGGAGATCCTTCGGCAAAGCGGCTTTCATCCAGCTCCAGGATCGAAAAGGGCGCATTCAGCTCTATGTCAAGAAAGATGAAATCGGCGAAGAAGCGTTCGCTGCGTTCGATACGCTGGATATCGGCGATATCATTGGGGCTGTTGGCTATCCATTTCGTACCAAGACCGGTGAACTTTCCCTGCATGTCCGCTCCATCAGGCTGTTGGTGAAATCGCTTCTGCCCCTGCCGGAAAAGTTCCATGGCCTGACCGATGTCGAGACCCGCTACCGTCAACGCTACGTTGACTTGATCGTAAATCCCGAGGCGCGTGAAATATTCATCAAACGCTCCCGTATCGTCAACCTGATCCGCAGCTTCATGTCCGGCCGTGATTTTCTCGAAGTAGAAACGCCCATGATGCATCAGATCCCGGGCGGGGCAACGGCGCGACCGTTTATAACCCATCACAATACGCTCGACATGGAACTGTATCTGCGCATTGCTCCTGAACTTTATCTGAAACGGCTGGTAGTCGGCGGGATGGACCGTGTCTTCGAAATCAATCGCAACTTTCGTAACGAAGGTATTTCGGTGCGGCACAACCCGGAATTTACGATGATGGAGTTTTATCAGGCCTACGCAACCTATGAAGACCTGATGGACTTTACCGAAGAACTGTTTTGTCACGTCGCCATGGATATCCTCGGCACCCTTGATTTTACCAATCAGGGTCTTGACATCAGCTTTGGGCGCCCATGGAAACGGCTGACGGTTCGGGAGGCGATTCTGGAATATGGCGACATTGAAGCAAAACAACTGGACGACCGTGACCTGGCCTTGTCATACGCCCGGAGCATCGGCCTGTCACTGACGGATGATATCAGCTACGGCAAACTCTTGATGGAAATTTTCGAGGAAGTTGCTGAACACAAGCTGATCCAGCCGACCTTCATCACTGCCTACCCCACCGAGGTTTCACCGTTATCGCGCAAGAACGATCATGATCCTGAAATCGTGGACCGTTTCGAATTGATCATCGGTGGACGTGAGATTGCCAATGCCTTCTCCGAATTGAATGATCCGGTCGATCAGAAAGAGCGTTTTCTTGCTCAGGTTGCCGAAAAGGACAAGGGCGACGAAGAAGCCCATTACATGGATGAAGACTATGTCCGTGCTCTGGAGTACGGCTTGCCCCCAACGGCTGGCGAGGGGATCGGCATCGATCGTCTGGTAATGTTGCTGACCGACTCTCCGTCGATACGGGACGTCATCTTGTTCCCGCAACTGCGCAAGGAAGTCAAATAGCCGATGCCATTTGAACTGTTTATTGGCTTGCGCTATCTGAAAGCCAAACGCAAGTCCACCTTTATTTCGATTATTACGTTTATTTCCATCGCAGGTGTTGCGCTGGGCGTCATGGCGCTCATTGTAGTGCTGGCGGTCATGACCGGCTTTGAAAACGACCTGAAGGAAAAGATCTTGGGTACCAACGCCCATATCGTCGTCATCAGGAGCGGCGCACCGATGGAGGATTATCAATCGGTAATTGAAAAACTGAAACGTTTTAAAGGGGTTCAGGCGGCAACCCCCTTCATCTACAATCAGGTCATGCTCTCTTCAGGCAAAAATGTCTCCGGAGTTGTTCTTCGCGGAATCGATGTCGCCTCCGACCGCCTGGTTACCCGCCTCAGCAAATCGGTCGTGGAGGGGAGTATCGAAGGCCTTGCGCCCAAAATGGGACAGGGTGCAGACACGACACCCGGTTTAATGGTCGGAAAAGAGCTGGCAAAACATCTCAACCTGTTCCTGGGTGACAAGGTAAACGTCATCTCGCCAATGGGTAATATTACGCCGCTCGGCATGATGCCGCGCATGAAGCCGTTCAAGGTTACCGGCATTTTTAACACCGGCATGTTTGAATATGACTCGACGCTGGCGTATATCAGCCTTGACCAGGCGCAGCGTTTCTTTGATCTTGGCGATACCGTCACCGGCATTCAGCTCAAGGTTGAGGATGTGTATCATACCGATGAATTGGCCCGCAGCATCAACCGCGAAATGGGGGTCAACTTTTACGCGCGTGACTGGATGCAGATGAACAAGAATATCCTCTTTGCGCTGAAGACGGAAAAGATCGTCATGTTCATCATCCTGACCCTGATTGTACTGGTGGCCGCCTTTGGCATCGCTTCAACGCTCTTCATGGTTGTAATGGAGAAAACCAGGGATATTGCAATTCTTAAGTCCATGGGTGCTACCGGCGCGAGCATCATGAAGATTTTTGTACTTGAGGGTCTGATTATCGGGGTTATCGGCACACTTCTCGGTGTTGTCTCCGGACTGCTGATTGCACTCAATCTTGAACCGATCATTACCCTTATCCAGAAAATTACCGGTCAGAATTTTTTCAGCAAGGATATTTACTATCTTGACCATTTTCCTTCACTGGTAGTGCCATCCGATGTGGTGCTGATATCAGTCACGGCCGTGCTCATTTCTTTCCTGGCCACGCTCTATCCGGCATGGCAGGCGTCACGGATGCTTCCGGCCGAGGCGCTGCGCTATGAGTAATCTGCTTGAAGTTCAGGGTCTCTGTAAAACATACGGCAGCGGTACAAACCTGCTCGAAGTCCTCAGTGGAATCGATCTGGAACTGCAGTCCGGCACGACAACGGCCCTGATTGGCGCATCAGGCGCCGGCAAAAGCACCCTGTTGCATCTGCTGGGGGCTCTTGACCGCCCGACTTCCGGGACGGTCTGTTTTCGCGGCGAAAATATTTTCAATAAAAACGATCGACAACTGGCGGCGTTCAGGAATCAAAGTATCGGGTTTGTGTTCCAGTTCCATCATCTGCTCCCTGAGTTCACCGCCCTGGAAAACGTCATGATGCCGGCCTTGATCGCCAGAACACCGCGTAAAAAGGCTCTCGAAATGGCAGAGTCCCTGTTGGCTGACGTCGGACTCGGACAGCGCATGACCCATCGCCCGGGGGAATTATCCGGCGGCGAGCAGCAACGGGTGGCCATTGCCCGGGCTCTTGTACTTGAGCCGGAACTGTTGCTGGCTGATGAGCCGACCGGCAACCTCGACATGAAAACCAGCGACGGAATTCATGCCATGCTGACGAAACTGCAGATCAAAAAAGGGTTGACGCTGGTCATCGTGACTCACAACGAGCACTTGGCTGCGGCAATGGGAACCACCATTCACCTGCTTGATGGCAGAGTGGAAAAAACTACATGATATTCGGGGGAAGTGTGCCCAGTTTCAAAAGATTAGTAACATCCATACTGCCGGCACTGCTCAGCTGCTCGACACTCGCTTACGCAGAGGGTGAGAAACTGGCGGAAATCCGGGTCCAGGGAAATCGGCGCATCGAGTCGGCGGCTATTCTGAATGTAATCAAGATGCACGCCGGCGACACTCTCTACAACGACAAAACTGATGCGGATATCCGGGCAATCTTCAAGCTGGGGCATTTTCAGGATGTTCAGGCATTGAAAGAGGAAACGGACAAAGGGGTCGTGCTGATCTACTCCGTGCAGGAAAAAGCGATTGTGCGCGACATCTCGTTCGAAGGAAACAAGGAAATTACCACTGAAAAGCTGAAGGAAGCACTCGAATTTCGCCAGAATTCCGTGTTCTCATCAAAAGACCTGGCCAAGAGCATTGCCAAAATCAAAAAAATGTACGCTGATGAAGGGTATTATCTGGCAGATGTGCAGTCCCAGATAAAAAAGAGCTCGTCAAGCGATGTGTCGGTTACCCTTAAGATTGTTGAAGGAAATAAAGTTCTTATTACGGATATCCGCTTTGACGGCAACAAGGCGTTCACGGCCAGCAAATTGAAGGGGATCATCGAGACCAAAGAGAAATGGTTCATGTCATGGCTGACCGGCGCCGGCACCTACAAGGAAGAGGTCCTCAAAAATGATGCGCTGCTTCTTTCCGACCATTACCTCAACAATGGCTATGTCAATGTCAAGGTAGGGGAACCGGTTGTAAAGCTGAATGAAACCAAAACAGCCCTGAATGTCTCCATCGGCATTACCGAGGGAGACCAATACCGGATTGGCGAGATCGGGTTCAAGGGGGAACTGCTTGATCCGGCAGCTGATCTGCGGAAAAAACTGAAGAGCGAACCAGGTGAAATCTTTAACCGTTCCATCCTGCGCACCGATATCGGAGTTCTGACCGATGTGTACGGTGACAAGGGGTATGCTTTCGCCACCATCAATCCCCAGACACGCATGGACAACGAGAAAAAGCTCATCGACATGACCTTTGACATTGAAAAGGGTGAACTGGTCTCCATTGAACGAATCAATATTGCCGGCAACCCTAAAACCCGCGACAAGGTCATCCGCCGCGAAATGCGCGTTACTGAAAGCGGCCTGTACAGTGCAACCGGTATGAAGCGGAGCAAGCAGAACCTTATGAACCTCGGCTTCTTCGAAGAAGCAAACATCGCTACCGCAAAAGGGAGTGCCAGCAACAAGCTCAACGTAAATGTCGATGTCAAAGAAAAGCCGACCGGCACGTTCAGCATCGGTGGCGGCTACAGTTCTCTGGACGGCCTGATTGCCCAGGGTTCCGTCCAGCAGTCAAACTTCCTCGGATTGGGGTTGAAGGCGAATCTATCCGCTTCAATCGGCGGATCATCGCAAACGTACGCTCTGGGCCTGACGGACCCCTATTTCATGGATTCAAAATGGACGCTGGGGGGTGACATCTACCGTTCAGAGCGCGACTATACCGATTATACCCGCAGACTTGTCGGTGCCGACATTAAAGGCGGTTATCCGATCAACGATTTTATCGGCACATTCCTGATGTACAAGTATGAAATAAAGGATCTTTATAGACCGACCCCTGCATATCAGGCGTTTCATGATGCCGATCTCTACGGTAACTACCCGCTCGGCACGACGACTACCAGCTCCATCTACAGCAGCATCACCCACAACAGCACCGACTACCGGCTTGATCCGTCCACCGGCATGATCAACTCTTTATCGGCGGAATACGCCGGTCTCGGGGGCGATAACAAATATGCCCGCTTCATCACGGACCATACCTATTTTCAACCGCTTTACAAAAAACTGATCGCCTCAACAAAATTGACGTTGGGCTATATCCGGGATGTCGGCGCACCGATCCCGATCGACGAGAAGTTCTATCTGGGTGGCATTTACTCCCTGCGCGGCTTCAAAACCAGGACCGTTTCACCGACTACCACCGGTTCGGACGGCTCAATCGTCTACCTTGGCGCCAACAAGGAAGTCATCGGAAATGTTGAACTAACGTTTCCACTACTCGCCGAAGTCGGCCTTAAAGGGGTCCTGTTTTTCGATTACGGCAATTCTTTCGACGACAAGGCACGAGTTTTTAATGACATGCTGACGAGCTACGGCTTCGGAGTCCGCTGGGCCTCCCCCATCGGTCCACTCCGCCTCGAATATGGCATTCCGATCAATCCACGTCCTTTGATCGACACCAGCAGCGGACGACTCGAATTTTCCATCGGCACCATGTTTTAGCATTCTGTATGTAGTTTTTAAGGGCTGACAGCCCATAACCATCAAAGGAGAAGTATCCATGAAACGGGCAATTCTGGCAGGTATCGTAGCGGCGTGCATTGCATCAACATCTGTTTTTGCAGCTGACCTGAAACTCGGCTATATCGACATGCAGCGGGCACTCAACGGTTCCGAGGCGGGGAAAGAAGCCAAGGAGCAACTGGCTGCCAAAGTAAAAAAGTATCAGGACGAGATCAATGTAAAGCAGGAAGATCTGAAGAAGATGAAAGATGAGCTTGAAAAACAGGGAATGCTTCTCTCCGACTCAGCCCGTTCTTCCAAGGAGAAAGATTACCAGAACAAGCTGAAGGATTTTCAGCGGTTTACCAAAGACGCACAAGATGAGCTGCAGGGGAAGGACGAAGAACTGACCCGCAGAATCCTTGAAGGTATGGAGAAAGTTATTCAGGAGTTTGGCCGCCAGAAAGGGTACACGTTCATCTTTGTCAAGAATGAAAGTATGCTTTTCGTCGATGAAAAGTCCGACTTGACCGACGAAGTGCTCAAACTCTTTAATTCAAACCGAAAGAAGTAGCGCCATGACACAATCACGAACCGTTACAGAACTCGCCGACTATCTCGGCGGTGTTGTGCAGGGAGATGGTTCGGTAGTCATTTCCGGCCTGGGTGCCCTCGAATCGGCCGGCCCGGATGCACTGACGTTTCTCGCAAACCCGAAGTACGCATCAAAAGTTGCCGAAACATCCGCTGGAGCCGTTCTTATGGCACCGGGCGGTGAGCGTTACGGCCGCACCGCCATAGAAGTGGCAAACCCGTATCTCGGTTTTGCCAAACTACTGACACTGTTCTACACCACACCCCACAAAGCTCTCGGGGTGCTTCCGGCAGCAATCGTCAGCGAGACGGCTACTATTGATGAAGGGGCCAGCATTTATCCCGGTTCCTGCATCGGCAGGAACGTTGCCATCGGCAAGCGCACGGTTGTCTATCCGGGCGCGGTGCTCTACGACAACGTCAGTATCGGTGACGACTGTACCATCCACGCCAACGCCGTTGTCCGTGAACGCTGTCGTGTCGGCAACCGCTGCATCATTCAGCCGGGGGCCGTGATCGGTTCCGACGGTTTCGGCTATGCGCCCGATGGCAGTGGCTACTATCGCATCCCGCAGATCGGCATTGTCGTGTTGGAGGATGATGTTGAAATAGGAGCGAACAGCTGTGTAGACAGGGCCGCTATCGAAGTGACGCGGATCAGTCGAGGCACGAAGCTGGACAACCTGGTGCAGATTGCCCACAACTGCCAGATCGGCGAAGACTGCATGATCGTGTCTCAGGTAGGAATTTCAGGGAGCACCAGGATCGGAAATCACGTCACACTGGCTGGGCAGGTCGGTGTTGCCGGCCATCTCTCCATCGGTGACAATGTCCTGGTCGGCGCCCAGTCAGGCGTGCCAAGTTCTCTGCCGGCAAACGCCGCTTACAGCGGTTCTCCGACCATGCCTCACAAGGAATGGCTCAAATCTGCCATGGTTGTCCCGCGCCTGCCGGAAATGAGAAAAACGGTTTCCGCCCTGGAGAAGCGAGTTGCAGAGCTGGAAGCAAAATTGAATCAGATTAGTCAGGAGAGTTAATATGCAATTGGATATCAACGAGATCATGAAAATCCTTCCGCATCGCTACCCGTTTCTGATGGTTGACCGGATCATTGAAGTTGAACACGGGACTCGCTGCGTAGGGCTAAAAAATGTTTCGATCAATGAGCCCTTTTTCCAGGGACACTTTCCCGGGCACCCGGTCATGCCGGGCGTGCTGATTATTGAAGCAATGGCCCAGGTGGCCGGCATCATGGCATATCTGGCATCCGATGAAGCAACCCGCGCCAAGGTCACCTACTTTATGGCAATCGATAACGCCCGCTTTCGCAAACCGGTCTCTCCCGGCGATCAGCTGCGCATTGAGGTTACGACGACGATGAACAGAAGAGGAATATGGGGCGTTGCCGGCAAGGCTTTTGTTGGCGATGCTCTGGTAACCGAGGCCGACCTTAAGGCAACGTTTGCGGACTCACCGAAATAAACTCTGTTCCTTCCGCTAGCGGAGGGAAATAAACGGGAGAAACAAGCATGATCCACCCGACTGCGATAATTGATTCAACCGCCCAGCTGGCTACCGACGTAGAAGTAGGGCCATACGCCATCATCGGCAAACATGTCACGATCGGCAAGGGCACCTCTGTCGGCGCCCATACCGTCATTGGCGACTGGACTGAAATAGGCGAGAACAACCGGATATTCCCCCAGGCATCCGTAGGCGCTCCGCCTCAGGATCTCAAATACAAGGGCGAGGAATGCTGGACCCGGATCGGCGATGGCAACATGATCCGCGAATTTGCCACAATCCACCGGGGCACCGTAACCGGCCACGCCGAAACGGTCATCGGCAACAACAACATGTTCATGGCTTATTCCCATGTAGCCCACGACTGCCGCATCGGCAACGGCGTTGTCATGGCAAATGTTGCCACCCTGGCCGGTCATGTCACCATCGAGGACAACGTAATCATGGGTGGACTGGTTGCCGTTCACCAGTTTACCTCCATCGGGATGAATTCGATGATTGGCGGCGGCACGATGGTCTCTCTGGATATCCTGCCCTATACGATCGCAACTTCCGCACGGCGCCGCGACACCAAGCTGCGTGGCCTTAACCTGATCGGCCTCAAACGGCGCGGTTTTTCCACGGATGCGATCAACAATCTGAAAAAAGCCTACAAGTCGCTTTTCATGGCCAACCTTAAACTGCCGGACGCCGTTGCCCGCATCAAATCGGAAATTACCAATTGCCCCGAAGTTGACTACCTGCTGGCGTTTATTGAAAATTCAAAACGCGGGATCTGTCGCGGATGAACGCCCTCGCCCTAAAAAACAGGATAAGTGCGCTAACGGATGAGCTTTCTGCTGAAAAAACGCAGAAAACTCATTCTACCGCCCTCAGAACTGCCGTTATCGGTGTGGGGTACCTGGGGAACTTCCATGCCCAAAAGTATGCCGCGATGCAGGATGTCGAGTTGGTCGGGGTCGTGGATAATGATCCGAAGCGCGCGGCAGAAATCGCCGCGGCATTGGGAACTCAGGCGTTCAGCGACCATCGCGATTTGATCGGCAGAGTGGATGCTGTCAGCGTTGTTGTTCCCACGCAGTTCCATCATGCCGTGGCACGGGACTTTCTGGCTGCCGGAGTTCATGTCCTGATCGAGAAGCCGATTACCGTCACCATTGAAGAGGCTGATGAGCTGATTGCACTGGCGGAGAAAAACAGCGCGGTTTTTCAGGTCGGTCATCTTGAGCGGTTCAACCCGGTACTCCAGGCTCTTGACGGAGTACTCCATGAGCCGCAATTCATCGAGTCAGTCCGCATCGCCCCCTTCAAGCCGCGCGGCACCGATGTAAACGTGGTCCTTGACCTGATGATCCACGACATCGAGATCATCCAGCATATTGTAAAGTCTCCGGTAGAGCGGGTTGATGCGGTGGGAGCACCGGTTTTTACCGGCGAGGAAGACATTGCCAATGCCCGTATTCTTTTC